>CAZTLZ010000153.1:0-8261 GCA_964614665.1 uncultured Maribacter sp. | reverse complement strand
CCCTACCCTTTTTACTATACAATATGCCTAGTTGCACAAAATTGAATCTTTCCATGGAGACCGTTTCAACTGCAAGAGCATTGGGTGCCATAGGAATTAAGGACAGCTCGGGCAATATGGAATATATGAATCAACTTCTCGATAACTTCGGAAACGACTCGAGCTTCTCGATAATAACAGGCTCTGAACTATTTCTACCAGAGACGCTTTTAAATGGAGGTCATGGAACAGTCGCCGGAGGAGCAAATATCTTTCCTAGGGTGTTCGTCGACTATTACGAAGCATCCGTAACCAATGATTTGGCTAAAATTGCGTTACTTCGTAAAATCATCGTTCAAATTGACGACACTATTTATTCCGTAGGTGAAAACATCTCGAAATATATAAAAGGCATCAAAAGTTCACTTTCCGTGTTAGATCTTTGCAACGATTTTACAGCACCTCCCGTGCAACCTTTTAATGCTGCACAAAAGACTAAAATTCAAACCTATATGAACGATTTAGTATCACATATAGAATCGCACCAATCAAATGAACTATGAGCTAGGCACAATAGACCTAGCCATAATTATCATCTATGGCCTGATTCTCTTGGGCATGAGTTTTTACTTTTTCAAGAAAAGTAAATCCTCAGAACAATTCATGATTGCTGGCAAAACCATTCCCGCATGGGCGGCAGGTATTGCCGTTATGAGTACTTATACAAGTAGTATTTCCTATATAGCAGTACCAGGAAAAGCGTTCGATGACAATTGGCATCCGTTGATCTTTGCCCTCACGGCCCTACCTGTATCATGGTTCGTGACCACATATGTGATTCCCCATTATCGAAAGAATAAGATCGTATCGGTCTATAGTTATCTGGAGGAAAAAATAGGAAGCTGGGGTCGTAGCTACGCCGCTTTTTCATTTTTGCTCTTTATGATAGGAAGGGTCGCGGTAATCCTTTATCTATCTTCTTTATTATTGACTTCCTTTGTCAATGCAGATATCGGCACGGTAATCGTGCTAGTCGGAGTCGTCACGATTGTCTATACACTAATGGGAGGAATGGAAGCTGTCATCTGGACAGATGTAATGCAAGCTATAATTATGATTGGCGGAATCCTTTTTGTAGGTTTCATGCTCACCTCTGAAGTCTTCGCTACACCGGAACTATTGATCCAAAAGGCAATTGACAATCAAAAATTCTCTTTGGGCGATACCAACCTTTCATTCTCTAATCGCACCATTTGGGTTATGATCATCTATGGAATCACCGAAAATGTCCGTAACCTTATTGCCGATCAGAACTATACCCAAAAATACAGTTCGGTCGCCACAGAGAAAGAGGCTAAAAAATCGGTGTGGATCGCTATGCTAATCTATGTACCTCTAACGGTTATTTTCCTATACATCGGTACCGCACTTTTTTCTTTTTATAGTGGTGAGCACCACCTTTTGAGTTCGACCATTACAAAAGGGGACGAGGTTTTTCCGTTTTTCATTGCAACAGAACTTCCTATTGGTATAAAAGGCTTGATGATAGCGGCAATTATGGCCGCCTCAATGAGTACAGTAGATTCTGCCTTGAATAGTTCCGCCACCGTGCTTTTCATCGATTTCTACAAAAAATATATAAGACCGGACGTACCAGAAAAAAGCAGTCTTCGATTTCTTCGTTTTTCAACTTTGATATGGGGTATATTGGGTGTGGCATTCGCCCTTTTGATGATAAAAGCCAAAAGTGCGTTGGATGTCTGGTGGCAACTATCCGGAATCTTCGGAGGTGGAATTCTAGGGCTTTTTTTACTTGCCATCAACAACATAAAGCTTACCCGTCTTCAAGGAATACTTTCGGTCGCAATAAGTATTATTGTAATTATTTGGGGTACATTTTTCAGGAATCTACCCAGTGAATTCGCTTGGTTTCAATGTACAATAGACCCTATAATCGTAGGTGCCGTTTCTACGGCGACCCTCATCATCGCCGCCTTACTTTTCACGCTTTTGAACAAACGGAAATTTGCTTAGAATATACTCGTTGAAGTTAATCGACGATTCCCATTTTCTTCAATAGAAAAGATGCATTCATATTTCGACAAATACCTTCTTTGAACTTATAATCGAAATGCAACTCGTTGTCAATAATTTCTGCGTCAAAATAGTGGTTCTCGATCTGAGGAAACTCTTGGGCAACCTCACATAAGCTCAAATCATGAGTAGCGATAATTCCCGTAGATTTCGAACGTACTAATTTCTCAACAAACTTTCTTGAGCCTTTAGCTTTATCGGTGCTATTGGTTCCCTTTAAAATTTCATCCAGAACAATGAAATAGCGGTCCCTTTTTATTTCATCAACGATAAATTTCAAGCGCTTCAATTCAGAAAAGAAATACGACTCGTCATCAGTCAATGAATCTGTAGTTCGCATGCTGGTAATCAATTTTATAGGATTGTACACTACTTCTTTAGCACAGACCGGAAGTCCAACATTTGCCATCATAATCTGTAAAGAGACCGTTCTTAGAAAGGTACTTTTACCTGCCATATTTGCTCCGGTAATAATAAAAAACTGTTCAGAATCGATTTTGAAATCGTTCAATACGCTCAGCTCCCGACCCAAGAGCGGATGTCCCGATTCTATAGCCTTCAAAATTATTTCATCATCACTCAAAACAGGAAAAGTATAATGAGGATGGTTGAATGCAAAAGTTCCCAAACTAATATAGGCATCAAAAAAAGCGATTACCTCGAACCATGTTTTGGCCGAATGGCCATGATTTGAAATCCATTGTTCAATCTGATAACTTGTAGCCAGCCCTCTTAGGAAAAACCCGTTTCCGAAAATTAAATAAAAGACATTGTTGTTTTGGTCTAGATTTCCCAGCAGCTTTGAAAATTTTTTTAAAATTGTCGAGGTCTTTTCCCCTTCCTTAATGATTTGTTTCTTTTTATTCTTTAACAATTCCGATTGAAAATCAGTTTCCTCAACAATTTGAAGTAGTTTGTTATACTGTTCAAAAGTGCTCTGCATTTTGGAGCTAGCATTGCCCAATTTTGTAATCTTCTTGGTAAAAATCGTTGAAATCGCCAATCCTAAAATCAGTATAAGGAACAATACAAAACCATGAATAAACCCTAGGAAGTATACTATGAACAGGATTACTGATACACAGGAAAAAAACAACGGCGAGTACTTCATCATCGACGGCACAAAAGAAGAATAGTTTTCAAGCCAATTTTGAATGGTCTCTGTATTCGTTCGCGTTTTAGTCAACGACGCAATTGCAGAAAACTCTTGACTCCATAAGGGCATTTGAGAAAGTTCTTTAATAGCATCTTGCTTTTGACGAATGTTTGTTATTCCATTTTCTGTAAAAAAGGTGGCAAGGATAGCGCTACCATGGTGCAAGGCCGTACGATTACAGTATTGATAAAATGAACCTCTTCCAAAAAGGTCGACATCTTGACTGAAATGGTGTGAAGGGTCGATAAACTCATTTCCCTCCGGAAGTCTATGAAAATCTCGATTCAGCACTTCAATTTCTATCTCGTTGAGAGTTTTTAAGGCCATCAATTTGCTACGCTTATACTGCAAATCGGTATGCCTTGAAACCAAATAAAGGAAAATGGCGATTCCTATCACCGCAATTCCTATGACCAATTTGCTGTTTTCAAAGAAAAGGTAACTGAAGAAAACAACTGCTATGAAAACCAACAAGCGAAGGGTACTTGAGCCTGCCAGCTGCTTTTTGACCTCAAACAAGCTTGCCGAATATTCCTTAATTTGATTTTCGTAAAAAGAAATTAAATCCTGCATTTAAGGTAACTGTTTATTTGATAAAAATAGGTTATTTGTTAGCTCCTATGGCCAGCATTTAACATAGCAATTTGTCCTAAATGATAAATGTCATGTTGGGCAATACTAGTGAGAATAGGGCCAAAGGTATAGTCTTTTCCAGGGACTTTTCTTTGAAGTAATTCGTTGGTTTCTTGAGACAACTTTTGAATTAGGCTATCCTGAGTATTCTGCAATTTCTTCTTTAATGAATTCCATTCTTCCATGTTCGCAATATATACCTCATCCCAATCATTTTCACCATCTATTACGATATTGAAATCAGGGTCTCCCTCTAACTTCTTCAAAATAAAAATTCGCCAATTGATAATATGCTGAACAAGAATGGCAATCGTTTTTGAGCCGTAGGTTTTCTCATTGACTATTTCCCAAGGAATTTGATTCAATTTTTTCATGACGGAAATACCATACCATGGTTTTCCATCAAAACAATCTATAAGGTTATCAATGATAGCGTCGATTTCACAATTCTTATTCTTCATTCTAAGCTCTCAAGTTCGACTTTCAGTTTTTTGGTGAGCTTTAAGACAACCAAATCGTAAGAGTGATCTATTAATTCTAGAATCAATTTCGGTGGAAGTTCCGTTAACATCAAAGTATTCCAATGGGTTTTACTCATATGATAACCGGCTATAATTGTACCATCGTACTCCTCACGTAGCAAAAGGGCCCTCTCAGGGTCACATTTTAGGTTCGCCTGCGGAGGAAGTCTCTCCAAGCCAGATAAGGCGAACATCTTCCCCATTACTTTAAAGACCAAGGTATGCTCATCAAAAGGGAATTCTTCGGTAACTCCCTTCTTAGAGAGACAATAATCACGAAATTCTTCAATGTTCATTTTTTCATCTCTTTATTATTTGAATCCAGAATTGATTTCAAACTCGACCAATAGTATCTTGTCTTGGTTATCTCTCGATCACCTATATCGAAATCGTTTACCGTTTCGGCCGGTCTTCCACCTACTCGCTCGTAAAATCGAGCAGCTTTTCTATTACTGGCAAGAACCCATAAATACATCGACAGCCTATCTTGTTCCATTAAAAATTTGGCGGCTTCAATCATTAACTTCTCACCGATACCTTGACCAATAAATTCAGAATCAACATGAAGATTGTCAATCAGAGACCCATATTTCGGATCATCATCAATATATCCACAAACGAACGCAACAAAAGAATTTTCAATTTCAGCTAAAAAGACAAATTGATTTCTTTTTGGGTTTTCAAGGCGTTCTTTCCAGACAGCAAGCCTATCATTTAAGACCTCCATATCCAAAAAATAATCACTAAAAGCACCTCTGTAATTTTGCTGCCAACTCTTGGCATGAAGGGTCGCTATCATCTTGTAATCGTTCTTGGTAGCGGACCGAAAGGAAATCATTAATCAGATAGTTTTCGAATCGTAAACAATGACCTTTGTCCATAACTTACTCGATTCTTCAATGAACAATTTATGAGGCGCTTCATCTTGGTAGCTTTGTTGTGCTTCAGCCGATTCAAATGTAACTATCAATGAATAGGTGAATGAGCCATCGACCACATCACGACTGGCTCTTGGAGGTTTGCCAATAAATTTAGTTTTGGCATAGGCCGAATTATCAAGAAACTTTTTCAATGAGGCCTCAAAGGCGTTACGGTCATCTTCACTATCTGGATTTGCCAACCAGAAATATACCGTATGTGCGAAATTTGCATCGAATTCTTTCATATTGTCATTAGTTTGACCAAAAGCGGTCATTGTAAAGGTTAAAAATAGTACAAAACAGACTTTTTTTCTCATGTGTTCAAATTTATTGTTTTAACAACTCTTTCTTTTCACTTTCTGGTATTTCCAATGCTGAATAATCCAACTTCCAACCAATAGTTTCCACTATTTTTTCAATTAGAAGTACCGTTTGAAGCGCTTCTTTTTTAGCAGTTTCCATGAGTCCACTATCAGGGATCTTCTCTTGTATGTGTTTTTTGGCTTCCTGATTCAAAACGGTCAGGTCATCTGGTTTGAATGAATTGAACAAGCCGTTTTGAATATCATAAAATTCTAATTCTGGTTGAATACCAAGGATTTCAGGTTGCGGAAAACTTGTAAGAACGATTCGTTTTTTTTCGTTATCAGCTTGCAGTGATATTTTCTTCAGATCATAACCGATCTGGGCTTTGGCGTTAATAACGATTAGAGCTTTCTTTTTACTACTTACTAGGCTCATGAACCGTTCTTTAGTATTTTCATATTTATAGATCTCTGCGAAATCACCCTCTACTGAAATCAATTTACAAACACTTTTGATTTTCTCTAACAGTACAGTCGACTGGTGCGTGGTAAGTTCTTTACTTTGTTTCTTACGAAAAAAAGTATAGACCCAGTAGGTAGCAATTGCACCCAAAATCAACCCAAGAAAAGTATCAAAAAGATTATCCATTGTTCTGGTTTCCTATTTCACCCAAATGAGTGTATTTAAATCCCTTATCATATTTAAGGCCGTAACCCATAATCCTATCGAAGGATGAATGTGAAAAAAGAATCACTCCAATCAACTGCAGAATAGGGTTAGCAAGATAAACTCCTAATAGATAAAATACAATTGCCACTCCCTTATGATGGAATAAATTATAGAGAAATGCTCCTGTTCTATTTCCTAAGAGATATCCTATCATTCCTATATCAGGCGTAAGGAGCAACACCAAAAACCACCACCAGTCATAAGGCAATAAACTGAAAAGGTATATACCTAGCCCCATCATAAATACTTCCTCAATTTTTAGCACCAATTTCATCAATCTTCGATTTTATAGAGTACTGGCCTACTCGGACTTGCATCATTTTCAATTGGCGCAACCTGCAAGTTTAAGAAATACTTACCATCCTTGATGCTATTGGGCACAAATATAAATTCGGTTATTGTGGCCGTATATCGTATCTCTCCTCCGGTATTCCAAAAAGCATTGTGAGCCAATAGGGCGCCTCCATCTTTTTCTCTATCTATTGAAGGTAAATCTATTAGTAAATGCTCTATGCCCTTTTGTACTAAAAACTCGGCCGCCTGTTCTAACAAGTACGGCGGATTCGAATTGGAGTACTGTTTGGTTAATTTTTCATTTAGATTGGGCAATGTTCTAATAATCAGCGCCTCTCTTTTCTTATTCCCTAACGCATATTGCAATTGCTTTCTAGAGATTACAAAATCATCTTGATATTTTTCAGGAGCAAGGGTAATTACTTCCGCCCGAAAAAAATAGTTTTTCAAGTGCTTATTGACAGAATGAAATTCTTTTGTAATATGCCCCACACATTCGGTATGTGTACCATGGGCATGCGGATTAAATTGAATATTATTGAAGTTGGTAGACGCCCCTTCTGAAACCTTCCCCACAAAATCTCCCTGAGAGTAAGGCTCGATTTTTGGATGACCTACATACCAGGCATTCACATTAGTAGAATCACCTCGTAAGGCAATTGAAATATCCAAAGGTTTGGACAAGTCTATAAAATCATTCTTAATTTTTGCTTTCATTTATGCCGAACTTCATTCAGTATTCACAAGTTAATTAAAAACAAATCCGCTGCAATACCATCAGCCAGAAATCGCCCTTTTTTCGTAGCTACAAGGGTGTTGTCATTTATACAAAGTAAATTCTTCTCAAGATATTTTGCCGCCTGCTTTTTCAAATAATCAAGATATTGTTGGCCAAAATCCTCACCAATTTTTTGCAGTGAAACCCCCCAAATAGTTCGCAGTCCGGTCATTACATATTCATTGTAGCGGTCTTCGAGGGTCAATTCTTCAATTTCAAGAGGTAGTTCATTTTTCTCCAAACATTTAATATACTTCGGATTGTTATTAATATTCCAACCCCTTCTTTTTCCATCAAATGAATGAGCTGATGGACCAACACCAATATATTTTTTTTGTTGCCAGTAGGCTGTATTATTTTTGGAAAAGTACCCCGGTTTGCCGAAATTGGAAATCTCGTAGCTTTCAAAACCAGCCTTTTCCATTTCGTCCAAAAGGATATTAAAGTGTTCTTGTGCCAGCTCATCTTCAATGGGGGAAACAATCCCTTTTTGAATAAAACTTGCCAACGCCGTTTTAGGTTCAACCGTCAACGCATAACACGAGATATGTGGAACGCCGAATGAAAGTGCTTTTTCGATATTTTGTTTCCAACGTTTATTGGTCATTCCGGGAATGCCATAAATCAAATCAATAGAAATATTATCAAACAGGCGTGTAGCAAGAGTTACAGATTTTATTGCATCTTCAACAGAATGTGCTCTGTTCATCAGTTTCAGGTCTTCCTCAAAAAAAGACTGAATGCCTATGCTCAAACGATTGACCGGGCTTTCCCCCACTTCCCTGATCTTTTCCGGGGATAAATCATCAGGATTAGCTTCAAGAGTAATTTCAGAATCAGTACTTACTAGA
>CAZTLZ010000152.1:0-8406 GCA_964614665.1 uncultured Maribacter sp. | reverse complement strand
CCATTTTCATTCAAGGATTTAGCATAAACAGGAATGTCAGCCAACAAAATATTACGATTAATGTTGGCAATAATCACATCATATTTTCGGTTAGTAATAAGCCCTGAATCACCTTCGTGAACACTAATGAATTCACATTGATTGCGTTTAACATTTTCCAATGAATTTTGATAACACCAATTATCAATATCAATGGCATCTATTACCGTTGCCCCCTTCATTGCCGTTAAAATAGCAAGAACACCAGTTCCGCAGCCCATATCCAGCACTGATTTACCCATAAAATCATGCAGTAAAATGTGTTCAAGCATCATATGTGTAGTTTCATGATGCCCTGTGCCAAAACTCATTTTAGGCTCTATAACGATGTCGAAAGCCACATCTGGCTTTTCGTGAAAAGGTGCGCGAACGACACAGGTGTCGTCAACTTGAATGGGCTTGAAATTTGTTTCCCAAGTAGCATTCCAGTTCTCTTGTTCTATTTCTTTAAACTGATAAGAAATTTTGAAGTTCCTATTCTCAAGGATTTCAATTCCCTCTAAAATCGTTTCTGACCAATCTCCTTTTTGAATGTAGGCCAGAACTCCCCCTTCCTCTTCTACAAAACTTTCGAAACCAGCTTCACCCAATTCAGCTATGAGTATATCGGAAGCCGGTTGTAAAGGGCTTACCTTGAAAGTATATTCGATGTATATGGTATTGGACATTTTGTGATTACCCAGTTTTAGATAGGGTTGAACGTTACCTTATTTTCCGAGGCTTTCAAAATGATTTTCGCTTTCAATCCCTCCTGAAAGTGTTTTCTGATAAGGGCTTCAAATCATTTTGAAAGCCCCCTCTATCTCTACATAGTTATCTAAACATAGGAGGGGGGAGCCACGAGAAATAAACTATTAGATCGCCTTAATAATCGCCGCGAAATCGTCAGCAACCAGAGAAGCTCCTCCTATTAGTCCACCATCAACATCAGGTTTTGAGAAGATTTCTTTGGCATTGCCAGGTTTTACACTTCCTCCATATAATATGGAAACATTGTTGGCAACGGCTGGATTGTAAGCTTCTGTAATGGTTTTTCTAATAAAAGCATGCATTTCTTGTGCTTGTTCAGGAGTAGCGGTCTCTCCTGTTCCTATCGCCCAAACCGGTTCATAGGCCAAGACTATCTTCCTCCATGCCTTTTGCTCCAATGAAAAAAGTGCATTTTTCAACTGGCTCTCAACGATATTGAAATGGTTTCCAGATTTGCGATCTTCCAATTCCTCTCCAAAACAAAATAATATTCTCATATTTTTTTCTAAAGCCGCAGCTACTTTTTTTGCCAAAACCTCATCGGTTTCACCAAAGTAAGCTCGTCTTTCAGAATGGCCGATAATGACCGTGTCGATACCAATGTTCAAGAGCATGTCACCGGAAATTTCACCAGTGTAGGCCCCACTAGAGGCAAAGTGCATATTTTGGGCAATCACTTCAATCGTAGATGATTCTAAATGACGAACTGCGGAGGCCAAATTTACAAAAGTAGGAGCCACCATTACCTCGGCATTGGTATCGGGTAGTTTTGCCGACAACTCTGTTAACAGAGCCTCTGTCTCTGCTAGATTCTTATTCAATTTCCAGTTCCCAGCTACTATTTTACTTCTCATGTTTACACGTTTTCTATTTGATGTTAATTTGTTAGACTATTCAAAAATCAATTCGTCTAAATCGTTATTATGTACTTTTTGTTCTATGGTTCCTTTTTTCAAAACCAAAACCCCAGGATTCGAGCGCACAATTGTCTTTAAAGTTGTCTCATCGGTAAAATAAAACTCAAATCCCAATTCATGGTTTCTGACTAGTTCCGAAGTTTGTTGCTCATTCGATGCTGACATACCAATGACCTTATAACCTTTTTTCAATGCCTCTTCGGTAACATCTTTGATCTCGCCATACACATCCCGATTCGTTTTGTGTAAATCGTAAGCTACGACCATCACAAGTTTTGGTTCGTTTAGCAAAGAAAGTGCGAAATCTTCTCCATTTTGTTCAATCGTAAAATCGTGAACCGGGGGTTCATAGCCCTTCTGGATTTCTGTTGTCTCCGCACCAATAAATTCACCATCCACCTGTGGATAATCCCCATGGGTAACAACCACTTTTTCACCCTCCTCCGTTTGGAATTTCCATGCATATTCTATGATTGGCTTAGGAGCATCTTCCGGCACGTTCATCCCATCTTCTATATTCGCCCCTATTTTATACGGACGAAAGTCGATGACCGGCAAATGGCGTAACACATGAACAACATAAATTCCACAAAGTAGCAAAGCTACCACGGTCACAATGCGTTTCATATTCGAACCAAAAAATGGTTTTATGTACTTACGCCCTATGAATAAAATCACAATGAACACCAGTAGTATGATATCTTTTGTAAAAGATTCCCAAGGTGTTAATTTAATGGCATCACCGAAACATCCGCAATCAGTTACCTTATTAAAATAAGCTGAATAGAAAGTTAAAAATGTGAAGCCTATAATCATAATCAAGAGACTCCATACTGTAAACTTCACACGAAAGCCAACCAAAAGCATCACGCCGACCAGAACCTCGAAAATCACCACAATAATTGAAATCGTAAGGGCATGAGGCTCAAAAAAAGGTAAATCCAAGACCCCTTGACTAAAGTACTCTTCCAATTTGAAAGAAAAACCAACCGGATCATTCAACTTAATGAAGCCACTGATAATAAATAAGATACCAACAAATACTCTTGAAAAACCTACTAAATACTTCATGTTATGATTCTGAGTTTTCTTGAAGATGAATCATGGCGAAAACAGCGTAGTTCACCATGTCTTGATAGTTAGCATCAATACCTTCACTTACCAAAGTCTTTCCTTTATTGTCCTCTATTTGTTTTACCCGAAGTAGTTTCTGAAGTATTAAATCAGTTAAGGAGCTAACTCGCATTTCGCGCCATGCCTCTCCATAGTCATGATTTTTATCTTCCATCAGTGATTTTGTTTCACCAGCATGCTTGTCAAATAAAGTTACCGCCTTTGTTTCAGAAAGGTCGGGTTCATCAACAATACCTAACTCCAATTGGATTAAGGCCATTATCGAATAATTGATGATACCGATAAACTCTGAGCGTTCTCCTTCATCAACTTTTCTAATTTCATTTTGTTGAAGACTTCTAATGCGTTGTGCTTTGATATAGATTTGATCGGTCAACGAAGGAAGTCGAAGAATTCGCCATGCGCTTCCGTAGTCCTTCATTTTTTTCTGGAATAAGTCTCGACAAATTTTGATGACCGCATCATATTGTTCGGAAGTGTTCTGCATGTATATCTTACTAATTTGCGTAAATTTCGCTTAAAATTTTGGGAATGTCAAAGGTCGCGCTTTAAAGTCGGTTTTTCAAATCATACCCTAGCTAGTTTAGTTTTCATGACCATCAATTGCAAAGGAAATCTTATCGATATATCTACCCCAAAGGTAATGGGCATCTTGAACGTGACTCCAGATTCTTTCTACGATGGCGGGAAGTACAAAGATGAAAAATCGATCTTGGCCAAGGTAGAGAAAATGCTAATCGAAGGAGCCACTTTTATAGATGTAGGGGCTTATAGTTCAAGACCAGGAGCAGATGCCATATCACCCAAAGAAGAACTTGAGCGAATATTGCCAATCGTTGAATTATTAGTGACGGAATTTCCTCAAATTATTATATCAATCGACACCTTTCGCAGTTCGGTAGCTCAAAGTTGTCTAGAGGCTGGAGCAATAATGATCAATGATATTTCCGCAGGTAAATTAGACCCACAAATGCTTGCTACGATCGCCAAATTCAAGGCACCATATATCATGATGCATCTGAGAGGTACTCCCCAGACAATGCAAAAAAAAACAGATTATGAAGACCTGTTGAAAGATATATTACTTTTCTTTTCGGAACGTATTGCCGCGGCTAGAGCATTAGGGCTACATGACTTAATCGTGGACCCTGGTTTTGGTTTTGCAAAAACTACGGAACAGAATTATGAATTGCTTCAAAACCTTGATCTTCTTCAAACACTTAAATTACCCATTCTAGTAGGACTGAGCAGAAAATCTATGATTCAAAAGGTTTTGGATTGCAAGCCACAAGATGCCTTGAATGGAACTACAGCTTTGAATATGTTGGCACTTACAAAGGGGGCTTCGATTTTACGAGTTCATGATGTAAAGGAAGCTCTGGAATGTATCAAACTTTCAGAACAGCTAAAATAGAGGCAATTTTTATCCATCTATTTTCGTTAATTTTACAAAAACACCGCTGACTTGGATTCTCTGAATTTTCTGGACTTTAAGATTACAGATATCTTAGATATTATCTTGGTCGCCATTCTTCTCTACTACATTTACAAACTGGTTCGCGGTTCTGTCGCCATCAATATTTTTATTGGAATTGTCATCGTATGGGGGTTTTGGAAATTGACCGAGCTTTTAGGAATGGAGATGATCAGCAGCATGGTGGGTGCATTCATGCAAGTAGGACTAATTGCCCTGATTATAGTATTTCAACAGGAAATTAGGAAGTTCCTTTTGATGATCGGTTCCACCAATTTTGCGAACAAACGTAATTTTCTAAAGCATTTCAAGTTCCTAAAACAAGAAGGGCTTGTCAGTAGTATTGATATCGACGCCATCTTAGGTGCTTGTAAAACAATGTCCTCAACAAAGACTGGGGCACTTATGGTAATTCAACGTAACAACTCACTTGATTTTGTAAAGTCATCCGGGGATAAAATGTATATCGAAATCTCGCAACCAATAATTGAGAGTATTTTTTATAAGAACAGCCCTTTGCACGATGGGGCCGCCATTATCGTCAACAACTATATCGTCGCCACGCGGGTTATTCTTCCTGTTTCGAATGAACGCACCATTCCATTACATTATGGATTGCGGCATCGAGCAGCTGTTGGCATTACCGAGAAAACAGATGCTTTGTCGCTCATTGTTAGTGAAGAAACTGGTCATATTGCCTATATCAAAAATGGTGAATTCGTTGATTATGACGACCTGATCGAACTATCGGCCATTATTAAGGAAGATTTAATCTAATTACAAAGCAAACCATTATTAAACTTCTGTTCTTTCTTTTAATACTGGTGATGGTATTTATTATAGTCATCGTGATTTCAGGAATATACCTAGTTTTTTACGTACCCATTTCAGAATCTGGCTCCTAAACAAACTAAGCCACCTCCTCGGCTAAAAACTGTGCTTCATATAAATTGCTATAGTACCCACCTTTTTTAAGTAATTCTTTATGGGTACCCATTTCAACAATTTTACCAGCATCCATCACCAAAATTTTATCTGCTTTTTTTATGGTAGCTAAGCGGTGAGCAATGATTATCGAAGTTCTGCCTTCTGTAATTTTTTCCGTTGCGCGTTGAATAAGTTGTTCTGAATAGGTATCTACAGAAGATGTGGCTTCATCCAAAATCAAAATACTTGGGTTGCTCACATAAGCCCGTAAGAAAGCAATCAACTGCCGTTGACCACTGGATAACATAGTGCCACGCTCCTTAACATTGTATTCATATCCTCCTGGTAAACTAGAAATAAATTCATCGACCCCAATGCGTTTCGCAGCTTCTTGAATCATTTTAATGGTAATGGTTTCATCTTTTAAAGAGATATTGTTAGCGATAGTGTCGGCAAACAGAAAAACATCTTGGAGAACCACAGCTATTTGCCGGCGTAGTGACGCCAATTTAAAATCCTTAATATTTACATTATCTACCATAATACCACCGGAATTAATTTCATAGAACCGATTTAGTAAATTGATAATTGTGGATTTTCCAGCACCTGTGGAACCGACGATAGCAATTGTTTCACCAGCTTTTACATCAAATGAAATGCCATGCAAGACTTCTTCATCTTCCAAATATCCGAAACGTACATCTGAAAATTTGATATCACCTTTAACATGCTCCATAGTCACGGTACCTAAATCAACAATATTGCTTTCGGTATCCAATATCTTGAATACTCGATTTGCGGCTACCATTCCCATTTGTAATGTGTTAAACTTATCCGCTATCTGTCGTAAGGGTCGAAACAGCATTTCAATGAACAGAATAAATGCAAAAATGGTACCTGCCAGTTCATTTTCGATGTTGGCCACATTTTGAAGCCCCCCATACCATACCACCGAACCTACGGCTACAGAGGAAACTATTTCAGCAATCGGAAAAAATATTGAGTTGTACCATACTGTCTTTAGCCATGCATTCTGATGCTTTTCATTTATCTCACGGAATTTCTCACTCTCAATCTTTTCACGGGTAAATAATTGAACGATTTTCATACCTGAAATACGCTCTTGAACGAACGAATTCAAATTCGATACTTGGGCACGAACTTCAATAAATGCAACTTTCATCGCTTTTTGAAATAAGCGTGTAGCATATAAAATGATTGGTAGTAAAGCGAAAACAATCAATGCTAACTTCCAATTCATTACGAGCATTACGATTGCTGCAGCCAACATTTTCAACAAATCAGCCACGATTACAAAAAACCCTTGGCTAAAAATCTCCCCAATTCGTTGCATATCGGCAACCGCTCTAGTAACCAAAACCCCTAGAGAGGACTCATCGAAATATTTCATACGAAAACCCAACATGCGCTTAAAAAGATCAATACGCACATCTTTGATGACCGATTCGCCTAACCAATTGGCATAATAGTTAAATAACAGCTGACTTATTACTTGACCTAATAATACTCCGAACATTGCCATAGTCAGGTACATCAGCTTCTCGGCATTGGGGCTGATTATCGCTTCGTCAATAAGTGTTTTGAGAATGACAGGAGTGAGCACTGCAAAGCCAGATAAAAATATTGCGGCAAGGGCCACCCCGTAGAAAGTGAATTTATAAGGACCTGTATGCCCTAACAAGCGCTTGAATAAGCGGGTGTCAAATGCCTTTCCTGTGTCTTTATCCATGTGTGGGTATAATAGTATCTGGGTAGCTAATCTGAACCAAATATAATCCTTTTGCAGGTACGGAAGTACCCGCGTTCCTCCTATCCTTACTATTTATGACAGCTTTAACATCGGTCAAGGTGCGCTTGCCTATTCCAACCTCCAAAAGTGTACCCACAATCGCTCGTACCATGTTTCGTAAAAAGCGATCAGCGCTGATGGTAAATACCAATAAGTCCTCTTTCTTGGTCCATTCCGCTTTCTTGACATCGCATAGATACGTATGTACGTCAGTATTCGACTTTGAGAAACATTCAAAATCTTTGTACTGCAGTAGCAACGCAGCAGCCTCATTCATTTTTTTAACATTCAATGGTTGCCTTACATAATGAGCTGAATCAAAGTAAAAGGGATTTTTATTTTGGGTTACGATGTATTCGTACGTTCGTTCAGTTGCATCAAAACGGGCATGTGCTTCCTGTGTGACTTCAACTATGCTTTTTACCGCAATGTCTTGCGGTAAAAAAGCGTTCAATCGATAAACCAAATCATCAATATCGGTTAACTCATCAGCTTCAAAGTGGGCGAACATCTCCTTTGCATGAACTCCGGTATCGGTTCTTCCTGCACCAACAAGTGCAATCGGTGCTTTCAAAAGTGTAGTAAAAGACTGCTCTAATACCTGTTGTACCGTTATAGCATTCGGTTGATTTTGCCAACCGTGATACGCTGCACCATTATAGGAAAACTGAACGAAATATCTCAACGGGATGTCTTAGTTTTGTAGCTCGCAAAGATATTAAAAGGATAGTTAAGAGTAAGGGGTGAACGTTTTGAAAACTCCTAACACAGAACTCTTAACTCACAATTTGAATAATGACCAAGATCTTACTCCTTTCCGATACCCATTCTTATATAGATAAAGCCATTCTAAAGTACGCACGACAAGCAGATGAAATATGGCATGCGGGAGATATCGGAACCTTGGCTGTAACCGATGCCCTTGCCAAAATCAAACCTGTTCGTGCTGTTTACGGAAATATCGATGATCACATCATTCAAAAAGAATTTCCAGAAAACAACCGATTCTTTTGTGAAGGTGTTGATGTTTGGATGACACATATTGGGGGATACCCTCCAAAATACAACACTAGAACGCGTAAGGAAATTAAAGAAAATCCGCCTAAATTGTTTATTTCTGGTCATTCACATATTTTAAAAGTAATGTGGGACAAACCCCTGGGAGTTTTACACATGAACCCTGGTGCATGTGGCAAACATGGTTTTCATCAAGTACGCACCATGCTACGATTTGTGATTGACAAGGAAGAAATTAAGGATTTAGAGATTATCGAATTGGGCAAACGTTAATAATCTGATGTAAATAAAAAACCCGGGAACAACCCCGGGTTTCACGCACTAATAAAACTAAGATG
>CAZTLZ010000151.1:0-8434 GCA_964614665.1 uncultured Maribacter sp. | reverse complement strand
TTCAACGTATCAAGGGTATCGTAAGTGCTAAAATTCTGGGCAGCCGCCAATATGCAATGCGCGTTTGGTTGAAACCCGATCGTATGCGCGCCTATAATATTTCCGCCGAAGAGGTACTCGAAGCCATGGAAGAGCAAAGTATTCTCGCCCGCCCCGGACGGTTGGGGCGTAGTTCAGGAAAAACGGCGCAATCCCTCGAATATGTGCTGTCGTACCAAGATCGTTTTAACAAACCGGAGCAGTACGAAAGTATCATTGTTCGCGCCAATGAAGAAGGAGAAATGGTACACCTAAGGGATGTTGCTACCGTAGAACTCGGCACTGAATTTATGGATATCTATTCCAATCTCGACGGATTTCCCTCTGCGGCCATAGTCTTGAAACAATCCTTTGGCAGTAATGCGAGCGACGTGATTGCATCGGTAAAGGAAAATTTGAAGATTATGCAGGACAATTTTCCTCCAGGGATGGATTACAAGATCAGTTATGACGTATCACAATTCTTGGATGCCTCAATCGAACAGGTCACCCACACCTTGCGCGATGCTTTTATTTTAGTGGCAATTGTGGTGTTTCTATTTTTGGGCGATTGGCGTTCGACTTTGGTATCGCTCTTGGCAATTCCCGTTTCGTTGATCGGTACATTTTTTGTTTTGCAACTCTTCGGATTGTCGATTAACCTGATTACGCTTTTCGCCTTGGTATTGGCCATCGGAATCGTTGTCGATAACGCAATTGTGGTTGTTGAGGCGGTTCATGCCAAAATCGAGGAAGAAAATATCAGTCCGTATAAAGCGGTGCAAAAGGTAATGGGTGAAATCAGCGGGGCGATTATCGCAATTACACTCGTAATGACGGCGGTATTTGTACCTATTGCATTCTTGTCAGGGCCGGTCGGGGTGTTCTATCGGCAATTTTCGATTACGATGTCAGCATCCATTATTATTTCTGGGATTGTAGCCTTGACCCTCACTCCGGTACTTTGCGCCATGTTGTTGAAAAACAATCATGGTAAGGATAGAAAAAAGAACATTTTCACCCGTTTGTTGAACGGATTTAATAATTGGTTTGAGCGATTGACAGGCGGTTATGTCGGATTGCTGAAAAAAATCGTGAACCGTCGAATAGTTACCTTCGGTATATTATTGCTCTTCTGTGCCGGTATCTTCGGAATCAATACGGTCTTGCCTTCAGGATTTATTCCCGGCGAAGATCAAGGTACAATTTATGCCATCATTCAAACGCCTCCTGGGGCAACCTTAGAACGCACCAACAAAGTAACCCAAGAACTTCAAAAAATATGTGAGGAAATAGATGGTGTAGCATCTGTTTCCGCTTTGGCTGGCTATGAGATAATGACCGAGGGAAGGGGATCAAATGCAGGTACCTGTCTTATCAACTTGAAACCTTGGGGCGATAGACACCATTCCGTACACGAGATTATGGAAGAACTGGAAGAGGAAACCAAAGATCTCGGAGCGGTAATTGAATATTTTGAACCGCCCGCCGTACCTGGTTTTGGCTCTTCCGGTGGATTTTCACTTCGGATGTTGGACAAGACCAACGGTACCGATTACAAGGAGTTCGAAAAAATCAACAATACTTTTATGGATGCGCTAAAGGAGCGGGAAGAACTCACAGGCGTCTTCACATTTTTTGCAGCCAACTATCCGCAGTATAAACTGGAAATTGATAATGCACTCGCAATGCAAAAAGGTGTTTCCATCGGAAAAGCAATGGAAAACCTGAATATTCTCATAGGTAGTACCTACGAGCAAGGTTTTATCCGTTTTGGACGATTTTTTAAAGTATATACGCAAGCTGCACCGGAATACCGCAGGTATCCGTCTGATGTGATGAAACTTTTCGTAAAAAACGAGGAGGGCGAAATGGTGCCGTATTCCGCCTTCATGAAAATGACTAAAATACAGGGGCCGAACGAGGTTACCCGGTACAACCTCTACAACTCCGCTGCCATTCGAGGCTTGCCTGCGGCAGGTTTTACCAGTGGCGATGCGATAAACGCTATAAAGGAGGTCGCTGCAGAAACCTTGCCTAGAGGATATGATATTGCTTGGGAAGGACTTTCATATGACGAATCGCAACGCGGCAATGAGGCCTTGTACGTTTTTTTGGTAGTACTGGTATTCGTGTATGTGGTATTGGCTGCCCAATATGAAAGTTTTCTGTTGCCTATGGCGGTTATCTTTTCACTACCCGTGGGGATTTTCGGTTCGTTTATGCTCCTGAAAATGTTGGGCTTGGCGAACGATATTTACGGACAGGTCGGGCTTATCATGCTCGTTGGGCTTCTAGGGAAAAATGCAGTACTGATTGTAGAGTTCGCGGTAATGAAACGCCGTGAAGGTCTCTCGATTATGGATGCCGCTGTTGAAGGTGCAAAAGTGCGTTTTAGGCCCATTTTAATGACTTCTTTTGCCTTTATCGCGGGATTGATTCCCTTGGTCATCGCAA
Organism: uncultured Maribacter sp.; assembly: GCA_964614665.1. GTDB lineage: Bacteria > Bacteroidota > Bacteroidia > Flavobacteriales > Flavobacteriaceae > Maribacter_C. The sequence continues at coordinate 5,959 of CAZTLZ010000151.1, read as the reverse complement.
CAGGGGCAGGTGCTATTGGAAATCGTACGATTGGCGGTTCGTCTTTGGGTGGCATGTTGATCGGCACCATTTTCGGGGTCATTATCATTCCCGGTTTGTACTACATTTTTGCGCATCTCGCCAAAGGCCGTCAATTGATAAAAGATGAGGACAGCGAACCCTTGTCCGAAAGTTACGTCAGAAAAAGCGAAGAGCGTAGTAGATTGTTATTACGACTGCGTATTGCCAATAGAAGACTTAAGAGATTACTGAAAAAAAATAATTAGAGAAATTAGCAGACCATGTATAGAATTAGAATATTGTATATAGGAATTACTAGCCTATTATTGAGCTTTTCAGCTTGTAAGGCACCCATATTGGTACAAAAAACGGCCAATACCGAACTTCCTTTGAGCTATAACGGTTCGCAGGATTCCACCAATACCGGAAAGGTAGCGTGGAAAGATTATTTTACAGACCCATATTTGAATGCCTTAATAGACACTGCCTTGACTAACAATCAAGAGTTGAATATTTTGTTACAGGAAATCGATATTGCCAAGAGCGAAGTCCGTGAGAAGAAAGGTGAATATTTGCCTTTTGTGGGCTTTAGAGGTGGAGCGGAAGTTGAAAAAGTAGCTCGCTATACCCGAAACGGTGCTTTGGAAGCAACCACGGATATCAAGCCCGAAGAAGAATTCCCCGAACCGCTAACCGACTACATGTTCGGACTACAGGCCACCTGGGAACTAGACATTTGGAAGAAACTTCGAAACTCTAAAAAAGCGGCCGTTTCACGTTATTTATCGAGCATAGAAGGCCGGAATTTCGCCGTGACCAATTTGATTGCCGAAATCGCCAATTCCTACTACGAGCTATTAGCCCTGGATAACGAGTTGGATATTATCAACCAGAATATCGAAATCCAGAGCAACGCCTTACGCATCGTAAAACTGCAAAAAGAGGCGGCCCAAGCGACGGAACTTGCCGTAAAACGTTTTCAGGCTGAGGTGTTCAGCACACGAAGCCTGCGGTACGATACGCAGCAAAAGATTACGGAAACAGAGAACAAATTGAATTTCTTGGTCGGTCGCTTGCCCCAGCCCATCGAGCGAAATTCTAAAACTTTCAATAACCTAGTTCCTGAGAAAGTTTATGCTGGGCTGCCATCACAACTGTTGCAAAATCGTCCTGACATCAGGCAGGCGGAATTAGAACTGGCCGCCTCAAAATTGGATGTCAAGGTTGCCAAGGCACGTTTTTATCCATCCTTGGGCATATCCGCAGGTATTGGACTACAAGCTTTTAACCCTTCTTATCTGACAGAAACACCCGAATCACTATTGTACAATCTAGTCGGTGACCTGACCGCGCCATTAATCAACAGGAACGCCATAAAAGCATCTTATTACAGTGCGAATGCAAAACAGTTACAGGCCGTTTACGACTACGAACGGAGCATTTTGAACGGCTATGTGGAGGTCGCCAATCAATTGTCAAATTTGAGCAACCTGGAAAACAGTTATACCCTAAAAGCACAAGAAGTAGAGGCTTTAGTGGAATCCATAGAAATTTCAAATACCCTCTTCCGCTCGGCGAGAGCAGATTATATGGAGGTTTTACTGACGCAGCGCGATGCCCTCGAAGCTAAATTCGAGCTGGTGGAGACCAAAGTGCAACAAATGAATGCCTTTGTGAATATGTACCGTGCTTTGGGCGGAGGTTGGAATTGAAAGTCCTAAATACTGACAAAAAACTTTTAATACTATGGACATATAGATTTTAAAGAGCAATTTGATTTAGCAATTGTTCTCTTCGATACTTTGAAACCTAAAGGTTTCAAAGTATCGAAAAAATCATATCGAACCCTGCTATAATTCATTGATTAGCAATATTTTTCATTTTTCTTGAAGCCAAGTCCAACGTTGCGCCCAATCCAACAAGATATCACTACGCCACTTTAGTACCGTCTTGGCACCTTGCCATTTATTATCGAACAATTCTGGATCGGTAGAATCTGTGTACCAATTTTCTCCAAGCTTGAAATCATCCTTTGAAAGTTGTCCGGGCCAAAGGTTGTTTACAACCAACTGACCTGAATACTCGGGAAAACCAGGAATATCCGAAGTAGTCTTATAGTTTAAAGTTTCAGACGCTTTTGGAGCATATCTTATTCCGTACTTACCTTCGCCTAGGTAAAATCCTGGCCATTTTTGCTCTCCAATTCCGGCATACACGGACATAGTAAAACAAGTGGAATCCTTCGGGATATCAAGTTCTGGTCCATCGAAGTAATATTCGGCAATGGAGTAAACCGAAACCGTATCCGCAACCGTGGTATTTCGGTCAAAAATGGATCTTGGGCTATGGTTGAATTTTTCAAAGCTACCGCCCCAACTATCACCGAACGGATTATCAGGGTTACCATTCATCACATAGAGCAACGATGGGGTATCTCCCATTTTGATATTTCCATCGTAATACTCCTCAAACCTTTTACCAAAATGTCCGGCTCCTTTTACATAGTTCTTATAGTAGTTTTCATTTAACAGACTGTCAGGGGAGCTGTTATTTGAAAAAAAGCCTCTATACGCCGCATTCGCTTCAATAAACCAAAGATCAGGAAAATTTTCCACGATATATGCATAGCTATTAGTGCTCCATTTTTTATTGGGGCCACCGATCCAGTATACTTTTATGGCACTAGCAATTTCCGGGGCGTCGTGCAAGGCTTGAGCTAAATCTTCAAGTCCTCCCCATACTAGAACCCAAAGAGGCCGTTCGCTTTCTTTTTTGGCACATTTAATAATCCAGTCGGAGCCCTCTGTCTCTCTTTCATAACCTACATAAGCCGCATTGCCCTTTCTACCCTGTTTCGTTAACGCTCTTAGCGAATCTGGTAAAGGAAATTCGTTGCTATGCTTTTCTAATTTTGCTAAGTCCTTCTCATACAAATCGATCATTTCTAAAATATTTTGCTTTGTACCCGACCCATACGAAGGAGAGGAAATCAGACCTTCGGTTTCAAATTGGTCACTGTACATCAAAAAATGAATCATGGATTGATTATCATCCGGGTCGGTACCTCCTATATCGGTACTAATTAGAATCCGGGGCTTGTCCTTTATCTGCTTACCACTATTTAAAGCGCATCCATGGAGAATTACAAAGAAAAAAATGAAAATTATTTTATTCATGTTTGGGTTATTTTGTCCTCAAGGTAGAGATTGGTTATTCCAATCACCATTACACACAGGCTATTTGGGCATTACGGTTACTACAACACGCTTGTATCTTGACAAAGAGGGAGAACCCTTGTCCGATAGTTTTAGAATAAGATGTATGGTTTCTTTTTTTTCAACCTCCGGGGCCGTGAGATTTACTATGTGAACATTCTCCGCTCCCAAATTCACTTCCTTTTTATATGAACTTTCCTCTCGATAATGAAACCATAAATAACTGAGATTATCACCATCGGGATCAGTAGATCCAAAGGCATCCAAGCTAAAGGACTCTCCAGACTTTACAGTTAGTTTTTCCGGATGTGTCAATACAGGAACTGGTGGATGATTTGCCTCCTTAAAAGGCTTTTGACACCAGTCCATTCTGGCGGCAAAATCATTTTGAAAATCATCTCTCCAACGCCATAAAGTGACTTTGTAGCCATCAAAAGTGGTTGTATCTGATTTAACTGTTCTACCGTACTCTTTTTGAATATATGGGGTATAGCTATCGTTCGCATTCGTCCATATGGCCCTTGTCTCCGGTGCAATAGTAACAATTGAACCTCCTTTTTTTGTTTTGGAGAAATCGGGCTTGTAAAATTCATATCGACCGCCCCAGGAACCCCATTCAGGATGCTCCGATTCGTTTAGTCCATTTGGTATCAATGATAAAAAAGCCGGTGTATCTCCCTCTACACCCCAGGCTACATCAGGATATTCAGCACCTAATGGACCATGATCTTGTTGAATGTTTTGGGCTATCCAACTATTACTAATTGTGCGGTTGTCAATTCCTTTTACGAAACTATTGATTCCTGTCCATGTGGCATTCGAATAGTAATCTCCTGGACTAACGATATAAAAAAGATCTGGAAAATTATTCCGTATCCAAATTCCACTATCATCTTGATCAGAAATAGTATAAACACGAAGTTTTGATAGAAGTCTCTTGGCCTCTTTCTTACTTTTTGTTTTCTGAATTTTATCTAGGGATTGCGCTAGGGTATTTACACCCCCCCATACGGAAATCCATAGCGGTCTTTCATCATCCTCTTCCAACACTTTTATAATCCAATCTGAACCTTCAGAGTCCATCCCGTCGCCAACTCCCGTCATTCCATATTTTGGCAATCCGCTCCTTACAAGATTTAACAACTCCCCTTCTTCCGGGAATCCACTTTCGTGTTTCAACAAATTCGGTTGAACCTTACCATATGCCCGAATGACCCTCTTTATAGACTCTGGGTTCACCTTCGACTGGAGCCAACAAGATGTAGTAGCCACAATGCCTTTAATGTCAATTTGATTGGAATACAAAAGTAAACGCACCAAAGACTGGGTATCATCAGGATCCGCTTCAATATCGGTTAAGATAACTACCCTGTTTTTATAATGTGTTTGACCTAAAGATTGAGAAAGGCATACCAAACAAAATGAAATCAATAAAAAATACTTCCTCATATCAATTACTTTACGGTTAATCTCATGTGAAAACTCTTCCTTAAAAATAAATAGAAAAACTAGTTATAGGTCATATTCTAAATAATAGTTGCATGCCCCATACCTTCTCCTCTACACATCCTAAGTTTAATCCTATTTCCACATCAATTTGATTGTATTTTAAAGTTGTAATTTCCGGAACCCAATTCCAAAACAACTTCATCTCCTTCTTTTTGAAGGACTTCAATGTCTTTGGCTTTTTTCAACTTTTTACCGTTAAAAAGTACATTTTTTACGGAATTAGTTTTTAAATGTAAGGTGGCCGAAGTATTTGCCGGAATAGTGGTGCTGTAGTTCCAACCATTTTCAACCCATTCCCATTCGCTCTCAATACGACCATACATACTATCGTAATACCCTTTTGCAAACTTCATGGCTTTATCAGGATCAGGTGTAGGTTGTAAAATAAAATGTTTGAATCCGGGATGTTCGGAATCACGTTGAATACCCAAAGAATAATTGTACATCCATGCAGCTACAGCTCCGAAGGAATAGTGGTTAAAGGAATTCATACTGTTATTACCCCCAAAGCCATTCTCAACGGTATAAGAATTCAGGCGTTCCCAAATGGTCGTGGCCCCATTCTCTACGGAATACAGCCAGGAAGGATAAGATGTCTGCTGCAAAAGGCGATACGCAATTTCATCTTCGCCATTTTCCGACAAGGCATGATTCAAAGAAGCCGTACCAATAAATCCTGTCATTAAGGAATATTCAGGACGCATAGCTCCAAGTTCATCTTCATTCTCTCGCTTAATAGTTGTTACCAAATTTTGAAGCACCTTCGGTTTGTTGTTTTTATCCAGCACATGCAACCCTAGGGGGATAGCATAGGAAGCTTGCGTATCTACAAAATCACCAGCTTTTTTTCGCTTATCTTCTGGTAATGGTGGTCCAAAACGCATACTTTGATTTCCTAAATGCAACGTTTTTCCCGTAGTTCTGTCAATATAAGTTTTGTTGAAAAATACCTTACGGGCGGCATATTGCTTTTCAAATTCGGTAGCATCTTCCGTTTTACCGAGAAGCGTGGCCGTCTTCGCTAAGATTTCCAAATCATATAAATGGTAGGCCGCCCAAAGTTCGGTATCCTCATTTTTATAGCCTTCAGGACTCAGCCAATCACCCAATGGACCTTCTTTTAGAACCCCTGTTTCAGAATCGATTTTCGAGTTCAGGAATTCCACATAAAACTTCATGGCATCATAATGCTCCCTTAGCAATTCCAAGTCTCCGTATTGTTGATATACTTCCCA
>CAZTLZ010000150.1:0-8445 GCA_964614665.1 uncultured Maribacter sp. | reverse complement strand
TTGCATTTTCGCGTTTCAAAATAAAAAGGTCGAAAGCAGCTGCAGCTATCGGATTATAGTGCAAGGCAGAACCGCCGGATGGTAAAATATAATCCAGATCGGTACGCGTCCAATCAATCAATTGCATGAAATTATAACAAACCGTATAAATGCCGTTGGCAGCAAGATTTTTCAAGGTCTGAATGTAATTGGCAATATATCTATCCCTTTCTGGAAGCCCGTACTTGATCGAGGTATGAATATTCACACTCTCCACAACGGACCATTCCAATCCGTGTGACTCAATTTCATTTTTAAGGGATGCTATTGTCTCAACGGGCCAAACTTCGCCCAAAGGAACTTCTTGACAGGCCGCAACAATGCCTTCAACACCAATCTGTTTTATCTCATCAAGGGTAACCCCAAAGGAAGGGCCGAACCATCGAAATGTTTTCTTTAAATACTTCATGAACTATACTCCTGAAAATGAACTAAACCCACCATCAACATCAAAAACACTTCCCGTTACGAAGCTAGAAGCATCGCTAAGAAGATAATGTACCATGCCATTCAACTCGGATGCATCACCGAAACGGCCCATGGGTGTATTTCTAATTATACTATTTCCTCTTTCGGTAAAAGAACCGTCCTCATTGGTCAACAATCTCCGATTTTGATTTCCTATAAAAAATCCAGGTGCGATAGCATTGACCCGAATTTTATCCCCATGTTTTGAGGCCAATTCATTGGCCATCCATTTGGTGAAAATATCAACTCCGGCTTTTGCCATAGAATAACCCAAAACCCTAGAAATGGTCTGCTTGGCTGCCATAGACGATATATTGACTATAGAACCATGACCCTGTTTGACCATCAATTCACTTAGTACAATAGTCGGAATTACAGTACCGAACAAATTAATATCTACTACCTGTCGTGTATCGCCTACAGCGATATCGTGTATGGTTTGATCCGGTTTTAAAGTCGCTCCGGGAATGTTGCCTCCCGCAAGATTTATGAGTCCGTCAAGACGACCAAAGTCGTTCTCAATAGTATCTTTCAAACTTGCCAAGGCCTCCTCGTTCATAACATCCACAACGAAAGTATGAGTGCTATTTTCGGCTATTGCATTCAGCTCTTTTTGTTTTGCCTCCAACTTATCCAAAGACCTTCCTAGCAGCAACACTTGGGCTCCATTGTGTACAAGGTACTCAGCTATAGAACCTCCTAGGGTACCTGTTCCTCCCGAGAGAGCGTAGTTTTTATTTTTGAGGGAAAGTAGTTCGTTCATTTAATCTTCTTTTGCCATTTCGTATCCTGCGATAGTTGTATAATATTTCGTTATCATATTTGGGACTTCCCATTCTGGGAGTTCACCAACTTCCAAGTATTTTAAATAGTTCTGTGTTACCTGGGCAAAGTGTGCCTCATGACCAATTTTAAATTCATCGGGAACATTGATTTTCCACATGCCATCTGCTACTTTCTCGACGGAAGTACCAGAAAATTCCTTAGAGATTTCATTTTCAATTGCCTCGTTGAGGGCACTTTCAAAATCAGGCCCTAGCTTTGATTCTATATAAAGAATAGGCTTGTAGTTTTCTTCTTTCCCTTGTTTGATAATCAGGTTGCATTTTGTTCCCCGCATGATACTGTAATGCGTGTCGCCTGTTCCTTCAGGAGCCTGATAATTCCAGATTACCGAAACCTTGGCATGTTTCCCATTTATCTTGTAAATCATTTCCCCATTGGAATAGGTATGGAGTTTTCCGTCAATCAGATCTTTCTCTAGATACTCAGGATAGTTTTCCAGTTTAGTAACCTTTGTAAATTCTTCTTGAGTAAGTATCGTTGGCCATCGTTTTGCCCTTAACATTTCCACATCAGAAGAATCAATAACCATATCGGGAAAGGCTTCCCATTGTACCAAATCAACCAAATGCGTTGTGACATCAACAATACCCTCGCCTTCTTCGTTGACATCAAAAAACCATGCTGGCCTTACCAGTGGATTTCCAGAAACATACTTGAAAAAATGATGCACACTTTCTTTGCTAATAGCAGGTTCATCAATAGTGCCATCTTCCAACTCACCAAATACTTGAGGTACCTGAGAAAATAGTTTCTGCATCATGGTAGTAGACTCAAAACGTTCCGTCATGATATCATAAATCAATACCCCGTTCTCCTGAGCAACTTTGAAGGCTTCCTTTAGTTTCACAAATCCTTCAGAATTGATAACCAAAGGCTTATCTGCATACACATTCAATCCTGCTTTAACCGCTTCTAGAATATAGTCGATTTTCTTCGAGTTCTTGCCGGCAACCACCATGACATTACCCGGTTTTTGGGCAATCATTTGTTGCAGGTAATTGTCGCTAAAATTAGTTTTAATTTTCCAATCCGTTGGATTTTCAGTTCTTGTATTGTATTGCGCAATTTTTGCCAAGAAACTCTTTACTTCTGGCCCTTCTGGTGCAAAAACATATATAGTAGAATCGACTTGTGGATACATTGTTTTTTGTACCAACGCTGCATGAAAATGTCCAGGATCTAAAGTCATAAGTTTAACTTTATCCATAACTGTTTCTTCTGTATTTTCTTCCGTGGTTTTTTTTTCTTGACAGGAAAAACATAAGCCTAGGAATACAATAGCTAGTAAATATTTCTTCATTGTTTGAATTCCTAAGCTTTTACGTAATCGGTACCATATGGCTTTCTTTGCTCTCTTCGTAGAGCGGCATTCGCTTCATCATCATTGACGAACATTTCGGTCTCCGGATTCCAATCGAGCTTTCTGTCAAACTGCATGGCAATATCACTTATCAAACAAATGGTACACGCCTTATGGCCCTTTTCTATTGGCGAAATTGGAGCCTTTCTACTCTTAATACACTCAAGCCAATTACCGTGTTGATCATCAATTTTTTCAAGATGAATCTCATTCTCTCCTATAACTGAAGTCAAGATACCGGGGTCGGAAGCATTTAAAGCCTTAGCACTTTTCTCCTTATCTACTGGATCCGAAGCAGAAGCTGTATATGAACCACGAGAAACGAAAATCCAACCATCTTCACCAATATATTTGATTCCATTGGTGTAACCACCACTCGTGTATACGGTCATTCCATTTTTATATTCATGTTTTACCAAAAAGTCACCATGCACATTCCATAAACCTGATTTTGGAAATTCTGCTAGAGCTTCTACTGAAACAGGACCTGTCAACTCAGTATTCATTCCCCAAGCAGCAGAATCATAGTGATGCTGGCCCCAGCCGGTAATCATACCAGCACCATAATTTCGTTGGCGTAACCAACCTGGTCTACTGTAATCGTTCTGGGGATGCACTCCTATTTCGGTATAAGGAACCTCAGGTGTTGAACCCAGCCACATATCGAAGTTCAAATTACTCGGAATCGGCATCTCAGGTGCTTCTGGCCCAGCAGGATCACCTGGAAGTCCAATTTTCACCGTGTGTACTTTTCCTATGCGACCATTTCTTACCAATTCCGCCGCAACACGAAATTGAGGCATAGCACGCTGTTGTGTTCCAACTTGCAAAATAACTTTCTTTTCTTGTACAGCAGCTTGCAGTTGCTGCCCTTCCTTGACCGTTAAAGATGTTGGCTTTTGTAGATAGATATCCTTACCTGCCAAGGCAGCTTCCATTGCTGGCTGTGAATGCCAATGATCAGGAGTACTTATGACGACTGCATCGATATCCTTATTCAAAAGCATTTCACGATAGTCATCGTACATTTTGGTGTCCATGTATTTATCCTTTCCTGTCTTTTCTTTATAAAAAGAATCGACCATGACCTTGGCATCTTTAGTTCGTTTTGAGTCTAGGTCACAAACAGCTATGTATCGTGCATCATCATAGCCTATAGTATCAGGAATATCATGACCGCGAGCGATACGTCCGCAACCAATCTGCCCAATATTTATTTTATTGCTTGGAGCATCCTTACCCAAGACACTAGCAGGAACTATGCTTGGAAACCCAACAGCGGCAGCAGTGCCCAGAGCGGTTTTATTGATAAAATTTCTTCTTTTCATTTTTTACTTATTATTGGTTGATGTTACGTGATAATCTATTTTGACCTTTGGAGGGTTTGCAAAAGCTTGCCAATAGGCTTCGGCCTCATTGGTAGTTAATTCTCCATCAAAAATCACCATTCTATATTTAAGGTTATAGGTTTCACTTGGTTCAATTTTCCATTCTTCGTGGCGAATGGGGCAAAATTCGAAAAACATATCTCCTCTACCGTTGTTACCATCAATGGGCCAAATACGCATTGGTTCAGGATGCATCCGATTTTCTGGATAACTCATGAATAAGATACCGCTAGTGCTTTTTCCATCAGATGACTCCCCAGACACGATGCACCATCTGGCATTTGAGCCGTCGGCTGTTAATCGATCTTTACCCTCTGAAGTCAAAACAGAACAATTATCTGCTTTCCATCGCTCAGTAAATCGTAAACCTAAACCACCTCCATAACGGTAGGCTTCGAAAAGGATCCCATTTTCTAAAGGGGAGCTAAATGTAGTTGTATAATCTAACATATATCTATCAGAACGACCCAAATTCCAAAGCCTAACATTCAGATCTTCATTGAGCGCCACCCGAGGTGCTTGAGGGGTTTTTAAATCTATGTGTTCTTGTCTTGCCGTAAAAGATGAAAAGACATCTCCTGAAGTAGTATCCTTGAATTCCTTAAAAAGAACCGTACCCATCCCTTGACCAAGATTCCAAAAATCGACTCTTGTTGTATCGATGCGGGTGTGTGTCCAAGGTCCCCATAGTCCGTAATGATGCCAATGGTCCGGGGGTTGAATTCTTGTTATGGTATCCCCTTTTGGTGTTATTATAGGATGAATATACCCAGACTTTTTAAAAATGGAATCTACACCCCTAGGTGGATAAGTCATTTCATAACGATAAGCAATTGCTGGACCATAGCCTGCGGAATTTAGGTGAAGACTACCATTTTCCTTTTCCGTTCTCAATATGGTACCTTCTTTCATAATGTAATCCATTTGCGACACCGTATAGGAAGTGCTATCCTTTGGACTTTGCACAAACCACAATTTATCATCTTCCCCTTGAAGTGTAAAAAAAGAATCTCCTTGCCGTAACATTAGGTTTTTCAATTCTCTACCTTTTACCAAATTTGTATCTATGGATATTGGTGTAGCAACAGAAATTGATTTATCCATACTTAGATACAATGTCTCTTCTTTCTCTTCTTTACAACCAACAATCAGCATTACACAAAACAAACAAAACGCCCATTTTATACTTTGAGCTAATTGAGAAACAATGTTTACATTTAGCATGTTATCTTAACATCGGAAATCTGTACTATTCTGTAATTTACAATTACTTTTGAAGTACCTTGACTAAATTTGAGATTTCGTTAACGTTAACGAATAAACATAAAAACTATAAATAATGCAAAAAATATTGCTCTCCTTTTTAGTATTTCTATTTTTTTCTAAAATCTCGGCCCAACTAGAGCCTATAGAGATTAATGAGACTTGGTTGGCATCATTAGAAAAATCGGCTCCATCAAGGCCAAGAATCGCTACGAAAACAAAAAAGAAGATCCTGGTTTTTTCCAAGGCAACGGGTTATAAGCATTGGACTATCCCGCATAATGTTGAAATGCTAAAAATTCTTGCAAAAAAGTCAGGTGCCTTTGAAGTTTATATCGGGTATGATATTGAACAATTCACCAAGAAAAACTTAAAAAAATATGACGGCCTTGTTTTGAACAACCCAAATCCTGCCGGTCCAGATCGCGACTTGTTCTCAGATCTTTTAAAAGCGAACTCTTCGTTAAGCGACCAACAAATTAAAGAGGTGGCCCCTAAATATGAGAAGAACCTCATCAACTATGTTGCCAAAGGTGGTGGCCTGATGCTACTACATGGCGGGATTGTTGTACAGAACAACTCCATTGAATTTAGTAAAATGACAGGTGGTAGTTTTGATTACCACCCGAAACAACAAGAAATACATGTAAAAGAGGTTGATGTGAACCATCCTATGGTCAAAGCCTTTAAAGGCAAAGGACTTACACATATAGATGAACCCTATTTTTTCAAAAACGCCTATTTCGACTACAATTTTAGGCCTTTATTATATATGGAAGTCGACAAACTTGAAGGGTTGAAAGAGGAAGTAGCTGAAAAAATCATCTATGTCTCTTGGATAAAAAGACATGGTAAAGGCAGAGTCTTCTATAGCTCTCCATCTCACAATGCTCAAAGTTTGGACAATCCAGAATTACTTCAATTCTTTTTAGATGGAATGCAATATGTAGTAGGTGATTTGAAATGTGATGATTCTCCCATGCAAAAACCATAATGGGGAAATTATGGGTAATCGAAAAACTTGGATTATCTTTCAAAAAAAATATGCCGAATGAAAATGACTTTCAGATTGTTTTTCAAAAATTCTCTCGCCCTACTTTTGTTTGCATTTATAATTGCTTCTTGTTCGAGCGATGACAGTCCCGCTACCGAGAGTGAGCTTTCAAAAGCCTCAGGAACCTATGAGTTAATCGAATTAAATGTAAATCCGCCACAAGATATAAATGGAGATGATACCCCATCAACGAATCTCTTGGAAGAATTGAGTTGTATCTCTGGCACTCTTACTTTAAGATCAAACGGAACTTACAGTTTTAATCTTACAGGTATTGAGGTTACGTCGATTACCAATGGCCAATTCTTCATTGATTGTGCCTCCGTTAGAAATAGCGATAGCAATTGGAATATTCAAAATGGATTGGTAACATTATTTGCTGATGTAACTACTACGCCATATATGCTGGTTGACGATCAGTTGACTAGAACCATTGGTGAAAATCTACCCGGTATTCAAAGTGTGGTTTACCTGAAACAATAATTAACCACATTACATTAGGTCAAGTAACTATCTTACTTTTATCAAAATCTTTTCTATGGAATCTATATTACAGCCCTGGCCATGGTATGTTTCTGGCCCGCTTATCGCTTTGGTAATGGCACTTTTGGTTTTCTTCGGAAAAACCTTTGGTATGTCCTCAAACCTCCGAACCTTTTGTAGTATTGGCGGTGCAGGAAAGTATGCCGATTTTTTCAAATTCGATTGGAGGGCTCAAAAATGGAATCTTACGGTAGTTTTAGGTGCAATTATTGGAGGATTCATTGCGGTTCAATTTTTATCCGATGGTTCTGTAATTGATTTAAACCCTGAAACTGTTTCAGATTTAAGAGTCTTAGGTTTTGAGCATGCCGGGGCAACATTGCTACCTACAGAAATTTATGACTGGGATACTGTTTTAACCCTAAAAGGAATTTCCATACTGCTTATTGGTGGCTTCTTAGTCGGTTTTGGCACCCGATACGCAGGCGGTTGCACTTCAGGTCACGCAATTACTGGTTTAAGCAACCTTCAAATTCCTTCCTTAATTGCAGTTATAGGCTTTTTTATTGGTGGGTTAGTGATGACTCACTTTTTACTTCCCCTAATCTTTTAAGTATGAAATTTCTAAAATTCTTGTTTGTTGGTATTTTCTTTGGGATTGTTCTTGTAAAATCAGAAGCCGTTTCTTGGTATCGAATTTATGAGATGTTCAAATTTCAATCGTTTCATATGTATGGAATAATTGGTTCCGCTGTTTTCTTGGGTATTTTATTTCTATGGGTTTTCAGAAAATTCAATGTGAAAAGTATAGAAGGGGATGCGATTCGTTTACCACCAAAAGAAAGGGGTTTTACCCGCTATATTGTTGGAGGCATTATTTTTGGTCTTGGCTGGGCCTTAGCAGGAGCCTGTCCAGGCCCCATGTATATTCTCTTGGGCACAGGAGTAAGTAGTATGTTTTTGGTAATTGCAGCTGCAACTCTTGGGACTTTTGTTTATGGGGTACTCAAAAACAAACTACCACATTGAAGTTTAATCTATTGCTGTACATTCATACAATCTCAGCACTTAATCCCGCTTGAAGCAATCGACTACAACGCGGCTCAAGGTAACTATAAACGCCAGTTTTAACGGTACATTTCCCATTGTGATGAACAATTATAGAGCATTGTTCAGCTTGTTCGGCAGTATGTTCGCAAACATCGATTAAGGTTTCGATGACATGCTCAAATGTATTCACCTCATCGTTGAAAAGTACAATCTCATTCTGATTTACAGTCTCTTCTTCGAGGAGTATTTGTTCTGAAATTTTCTCTTTTGTACCCATGCTATTAGAGCTTATCAACTTTTACAACAATCCTAAAATACATATTTTACGGCTACCCAATTATTCTTTTCCAAGTTTTTTTCAAACTTTAACGCTACTTCAAAACATTTCTTAGAGATGATTTCAATATCCTCAGCATAAAATCCACTTAAGAAAAGGATGCCATTTTCATTCAAGGATTTAGCATAAACAGGAATGTCAGCCAACAAAATATTAC
>CAZTLZ010000149.1:0-8792 GCA_964614665.1 uncultured Maribacter sp. | reverse complement strand
TTTTTAAAGTTTACAAGTCCTGATTCTTTTAGGGGGTTTATACTGATTACTTTACCACCGTTTGCTTTGCATTTTTCTAGGGCGGACAGCATTCGCGGATGGTTCGTACCGGGGTTTTGACCGGCAACGATTACCACATCGGCGCCATATAAATCCTCCAGTTTGACCGAACCCTTTCCAATACCCAGGGTTTCACCAAGTGCTACTCCGCTTGATTCATGACACATATTTGAACAATCGGGCATATTGTTCGTTCCGAAAGCACGCGCGAACATTCCGTATAAAAAAGCAGCTTCGTTACTTGAGCGTCCGGAAGTGTAAAAAATAGCCTCGTCGGGAGAATCGAGTTTTCTAAGTTCATCAGAAATCAAATTATTGGCTTCTTGCCATGAAATGGGCTCATAGTGAACACTACCTGCTTTAAGCACTAAGGGTTCAACTACACGACCGAACTTGTTCAGTTCGTAATCTGTCAATTGTGAAAGTTCTTCTACAGAATGCTTTTTGAAAAAATCTGCCCCGATATGGGAAGTTGTTGCTTCATCAGCCAAAGCTTTTGCACCATTTTCGCAATACTCTGCAACTTTAGAGGGTTTTTCGGGATCTGGCCATGCACAACTAGGACAACTAAAACCATCTTGCTGATTCATATCCAATAAAGCGGTCATAGACCTGACGACACCCATTTCCTTAAAACTATGGCTCAATGCAGCCTGAACCCCTAAAGGCCCTGCTGCAACACGCATTGGGTTTTTAAGCTCAATGTCTAAAAATTCTTGATTGCCCCGTATTGAAACGTTTCTACGAAAGCTTTTTTCCATAATCACAATTTTACACTCCTAAAATTAGCTTTTATTTCGATAGTAGCATCTGTATTGCCAACAGAAGAGGTTCAATTTTTCAGTAAAAAACAAATTCATAGGCGCTCACCACAACTTTGCCTTGCTACACATCATTTCTTTTCTCAAAACGCAGTCTCGATATATCTTTGGAGTGTACTAAAGAAATAAAATTTTTCATTTTCATATAGTGTTCTCGTAAAAGAGCTCCGATCGAAAGACGGAGCTCTTTTTAGTATATAGCATTTTCATTCGGTGAAGGTGGAAATCTTATTCCATTTTATCAAACCGCAACTCGAAAACCATTTTACGAACTCCGTGTCGGTATCCCACTCTTTGGTTTTAGTAAACCCAAAGCCTATGTGCAATTATAAAATAGTAGGAATACACCTACTTAATTCCAAAACCTCTATTTTTAGCAGTTGTCTTTAGCAATTGAATCTATGTCAAAATTTAATGAGGATTTGGGGAAAGAAAAAATACTTGGCCAATTCTTGGATACGATTTACAAAAATTTGAATCTTGAATTTGAAAGAGTAGGCGACCGTAGTACGCAACATCGAGGCATTGATTTAATTTACCATCATAAAAATAGCATAGTGCATATTGACGAAAAAGCCCAACTTCATTATTTGAACAAAAACCTACCCACCTTTACTTTTGAACTTTCATATATAAAAGAAAATATGTTTAAAAAAGGCTGGTTGCTGGACACCAAAAAACAAACGGATTACTATTTTCTGGTTACTGGGATATTTTTGAATGGAAGTAAATTACGTCTGGAAAATGATATTGAACGATGTAAAATTACAAGTGTAAGCCGAAAAAAATTAATAACTCATTTAGGACAGTTAGGGCTAACGGAAGCTAAACTGGAATTCTATGACCACGAACTTCGAAAAAATCAGCAATTTGGAAAACATGTTATTGAAGAAATCGGTGCGAAACATGGATCACTTCATTTCACCGAACATCTGGCGGAGCAACCGATTAATCTTAAACTGCGCCTTGACTATCTTTTGAGTATGAAAATTGCAAAACGATTATTTCCTACAGATTGATTTGCCGATAGAGCTCCTCTCCTATTTTCTCGACAACCCCAACTACCAAGGCATTCCCCATGAAAAAAGCCCTTTTAGAATCTGTAATTCCGTCTAATCTGGTATGATTGTCGGGAAACATATTAAGGCGTTCCAATTCAACAGGGGTAAGTCTCCGTAAGCCTTTCTTGGTGTTAACCACATGTTTAAACCGTGAAGGTGATTTACCTCCTTCGCCAGTGATTATAGTTCTTGAAGCGTTGTCCAACGCATCGGGAAAAATCATTCCTCCTTCACTATAGTTATACTCAAAACCTGAAGCTGTCTTTCGAACTTCCTTTTTAGGCCCTTTTAAATATTCCCATTTGGGAAGATCCTCGGTATCAATAAAAAATTCATGCGTCACTTCACCATTTTGTAGAATATCTGATAAAACAGTTTTATTCCCGTCAAAATTAGGAGTTGTTTTTTGAGTCATAACTTTTCCTTTTATCATGACTCCGGTATTTAGAAAGGGAGACAATTTTCCTCCTGTATTGAATCCTTTTGTAATCGCTACCAAATCACCCTCGATCTCAAATTCGTTCATGGTAGAAATCTTAGAAACGGGAAAGGCATTTGCGATGGTACCATCTTTTAGTAACCAATCCGTTTGTTTTGATTTCTGAAGCCTTTTATAAATGGTGGTTGATTTATGATAGGCCAAGAAGAAGATACGACGTCTTCTCTGTGGCATGCCATATTCAGCAGCATTGATGACCCGCCATTCCACAGCATAGCCCAATTCATCTAAACTTTTAAGCATCACTGCATAATCGCGGCCTCTTTGATTGGAAGGTGACTTTAATAATCGGTCTACATTTTCAAGAAAAAGATATTTGGGTCTACTTTTCTTTTCGGAAAGTATTCTATGGATAGACCACCATAGCACGCCCTTCTTGCCTATTAAGCCCTTAGAGTTGTGTAAGGTTGTTGCCACAGAATAATCTTGACAAGGAAAACCACCTACCAACATATCATGCTCTGGTATTTCAGAAATATCGACTGCTGCAATGTCTTGATTCGAATGATGTTCACTTCCAAATCGTTTTTCGTAGACCAATGAAGCATGCTGCATTTTAGTCGAAGGTTCCCATTGGTTACTCCAAACCACTTCATATTTAGAATTTTTAGGTATTGGATAACCCTCCAATCCCAATCGAAATCCGCCTACCCCGGCAAAAAGTTCAACAACTTTAATTTTCATTTAGCACATGACTTCTTTAAACGAAGCTATTGGTTTTTTAAATACGATCCTAGCTCAAGGCCAAATTAAAATACAGAGGTTTTGAACAGTTTTTCAAGACTTGACCTCATGCTTTTTCTTCTGCTGAAACACCTTAACACTTGTTTTCATATCAGCATATCTCGGGTCGGGCACATAATTTTGTTTTTCCATTTTAATGACCTCAATACTCAGAAAACCGAATTCGCTGACCACCTTGCCATAAAAACGATAGATACCTCTTCCCCTAAAATAATATTGGGCGGCAACGGGCGGAAAAAGTACCGTATCGAACACCTTACCTTGCTGATCGATCATCGTGGCGAAATGCATCTGCT
This sequence comes from uncultured Maribacter sp., assembly GCA_964614665.1. GTDB lineage: Bacteria > Bacteroidota > Bacteroidia > Flavobacteriales > Flavobacteriaceae > Maribacter_C. The sequence goes on along the minus strand of CAZTLZ010000149.1, from coordinate 5,311 downwards.
TTCCGTTATGGGTACTCGTATTCTTGACTGTCACCAAGTACCCATAAATATCGATATGATGGTCTAGAAAACGTTCGAGGTCTTTAACACAGCGCTTGTTCTTTGGTGGCTCGGCCAATAGTTCAAAAGGACTGCACAAACAAAAGCCCAAAAGCTCTAACTGGGTAAAGGCCATTTCGAGATTGGTAGTGTGCAATCGGGGAATTTTAAAATCTTGATGTTTAGGCGGAAATAACTTCGGGTGATCAATCTTTACATTCTTATTGAGAAAGAGATGGGCCTTCCAGAGTAATTGATGTTTGTTCACTTTCGTAAACCGAAAAGCATCTATACGAATCAGAATACTTGCTTGGTCGACGGTTATAAAAACACGATCGAGAAAATCCTCTAGGGATGTAAAATTTCCATTTTGCGTCCGTTCTTTTAGAATACGTTCCGAAACACGACTTTCTAATTCGCGTAGATAGCCAAAACCCAAGAAAATCTCCTTCCCATAAATCATAGTTGCATTGAAACTTTTATTGATACACGGCGGATGAATAGTTGCGCCCAACATTCGAGCTTCGTGCACGTAAAATTCAGAGCGGTAAAATCCGCCACCGTTATTGAGTACGGCTACCATATATTCCAATGGATAGTATGCGCGCAGAAAAAGGGTTTGGTAACTCTCTACCGCATAAGATGCCGAATGCCCCTTTGCGAAAGCATAACCCGCAAAGCTGGCAATCTGCTCCCAAATTTCTGAGATAAGCTTTTCTTCGTAATCTTTTTTCCGACAGTTCTCAAAAAACTTTTCTCTTACTTTTTGAAACTCCTCTCGCGATCGAAACTTTCCGCTCATACCGCGACGTAATACATCAGCCTCGCCCAAATCAAGACCTGCAAAAATATTGGCCACCTTGATAACATCCTCTTGATAGACCATCACCCCATAAGTTTCGGGCATAATATCCAACATTACGGGGTGAGCCTTTTCCTCAGTTCTACCAGGATTACGATGCCTCAAAATATACTCACGCATCATTCCGCTCTTCGCCACTCCTGGACGTATGATAGAGCTTGCTGCTACCAGACCCAAATAATTATCGACTTCGAGCTTTTTAAGTAACATACGCATAGCTGGCGATTCTACATAAAAACAACCCATGCATTGTGCTGTTTTTACAAGCTCGTTGATTATCGGATCTTTTAAAAACTTCTTGACATCATGAATATCAAAACCGTCTGATTCACCGGGTCGATTATATTTGATTATTTCTAGGGATTCCTTGATTTTCGCCAATCCGCGTTGTCCAAGGATATCGAACTTGTAGAGCCCCACATCTTCTGCGATGACCATATCATATTGTGTAGTGGCAAAACCTTTGGGAGGGAGATTCGTTGCCGAAAACCAGTGAAGGGGTTTTTCACTGATTAAAATGCCCCCGGCATGAATACTCAAATAATTGGGCATGCCTTTAATCAACCGCCCATACTTTAAAACCAATAGCGATACCTCATCAAGCTTTGAAGGATTATACCTTCCTTCAGAAAGGAAATCAATTTCACTTTTCGGGAGTCCGAATACCTTACCCAATTCACGAATGACCCCCCTATCTTTAAAAGTCACATAAGTACCTAAAAGTGCTACATATTTAAAGCGGTCAAAAATATATTGGGTCATCTCTGGCCTGTCTCGATGTGAAAAATCAATGTCAAAGTCAGGCGGATTGGCCCGATACAGATTAATAAACCGTTCGAAGTAGAGGTCTAGGTCTATAGGATCCACATCGGTAATCCGAAGCAAATACGCCACAATACTATTGGCCCCACTACCACGCCCAACGTAAAAAAAACCTCTTCTACTGGCCTCGGAAACAATATCCCAATTGATTAAAAAATAAGAAACAAAGCCTTTCTCCTTTATTAATTCCAATTCTTTTTGCAGCCTTTTCTCAATATGCTTACCTCCATCAGGATACCGGTCAGGTAATCCTTCTTGACAAAGTCTTTCCAACATTGCCTCATCTTCTTCTTTGGTAGTATTAAAAGTCTTAAGGTTCTGTGGCTCTCGATTTTTTGAAAAATCAAAATGAATAGAGCAGGCATTCATCAAACGTTCGGTATTCTCCAAAATAAAAGGATACTCTGAAAAAGCCGCTGCAAGATTTTCAACAGGAAACATTTTTTCATCCTCATTGGCCTCTTCGGTCTTGCTCAACATGCTCAACAATATATTCTTATCAATGGCACGTAACAATCGATGTGCATTGAAATCACCTTTATTACGAAACGTAACGGGTTGCTGTACAACCAATTTATCCTTCAGTTTCGCCAATCTTGAAAAAGGTAATTTTCGCAAATCGGAAATGGAAACTCCGATAAATTCATGTTCGGCAAACTCATACTGGTCATTCTGCACTACTTTTTCAAAGGGATAGACTACATAGGCATTTTCAAATTTTGGAGCAATCAAAGGCAGTTCTTTTGCTACATGTAGATGCCCTGAAAGAAAATTGTTCAATTCTAGATAGCCTTCATTATTTTTCGCAATGCCCACAAAACATTGATCCACCCCATTTCTAAAATCGATTCCCAATACAGGCTTAATATCATATTCAGGGGCCAATCGTACAAAATTGAGTGCGGCCGAAGTATTGTTGATATCGGTCAGCGCTAATTGCGTTATGTGATTCTTTTGGGCCAATTGCAAGAGGTCTTTTTCGGAAAAGGTTCCGAAGCGAAGACTATAATATGTGTGACAATTCAAATACAAATGGTTGCTTATTGATAGTTGTCAGTTGATAGTAATTTGTTCTTCACCGACAATGAACAACTATCAACCAACAACCATATTACTGTTTCCGGTGTGCCAAAACAATCGGTGGTTGCCCGTTGAATGGGTTGTGCATTCGCCCAATAGTATTTTTTCCCATGGCGGACGCTCGCACAACACTTTTATCACCATAGCGATTTCTAATATGATCCATAGCTTGGTAAAGGTTCAGGGCTTCTTCGGTATCTTCGAATAGATTGATCTGATAATTACCGCTGACCAAATGACTGAACCGGATTCCTATCAATCGTACCAACAACCTTCGGTTGTAAAGTATTTTGAACATTTCCAAAATCTTTGGAATTAAAATATGGTCGGCACTGGTATAGGGAATGCGCAACTGCTTCGAATAGGTATTAAAATCAGAATATCGAATTTTTACTGCGATACAGGCTGTTAACTTTTCACCTCTTCTTAGTTGATAGGCCAGATTCTCGGTCATCGCGATCAATAAGCCTCTTAATTTTACAACATCGATGGTATCCTTATCAAAAGTACGCTCATTGGAAATTGACTTGCGCTCCCAAAACGGAATCACGGGCGTATGATCGATTCCATTCGCTCGTTTCCAGATTACGGTTCCATTTTTGCCCAGTACGCGCTGCATGACATCCATGGGCATTTCTTGTACAGTACCTACTTTTCGTAGCCCCAAATTTCGAAGTGTTTGATAGGTTTTATCACCCACCATAGGTATCTTTTTTATAGACAGCGGGGCCAAAAAAGTCTTTTCCAGTCCGTAATCGATTTTTAATTGATTGTTGGGCTTGGCCTCATTGGTAGCCACTTTGGAGACTACTTTATTGACCGATAATCCAAAGGAAATGGGCAAACCCGTTTCGTTGATAATTTTCTGCCGGATTTCGGAGGCATATTTATAGGACCCGAAAAAACGATCCATTCCTGTAAGGTCTGCATAAAACTCATCGATACTCGATTTCTCGAAAAGAGGTACATGCTCTTTGATAATTTCGGTGACGAGATCGGAATGTTTGCTATATGTACCCGCATTGCCCTTAATCGGAATAGCTTCAGGACACAGTTCTCGAGCCATTTTCATAGGCATTCCTGAATGGATACCATATCCTCGGGTTTCATAACTACAGGCCGCTACCACACCACGATCACTTAAACCGCCCACAAGAATAGGTTTATTCTTTAGACGACTATCTAAAAGCCGCTCAACAGACACAAAAAATGTATCTAAATCTAAATGAAGTATCGTTTTATTCATCACTATCCTTAAAAATAAGGATAGCTAATTTATGGATTATTTCCTAATAATAGGATTATTTCCAAAATGTATAGTATAAAAAAACCTTCAATGAATGTATGTTGAAGGTTTTTTATAAGCAGTAGTTCTAATCGTTAGTCAAAAGCAAAACCTGTTGCTATTCTAAAGAGTAAGGCATATAGTCCTACCCCTATTAATAAAAAACTAAACCAGGCAAAAATCTTTAAGTAGTTCTTTAGTATATAATTACCAAGGTTTCTAAAGCCCTCTAAATAAATCTCACGTATAAGTAATGTTGTCTTCATAATCATCTCATTTAATTGTTATATACTACTAAGACAACAAAGGCCATACAAACTTTACCGCTTTGTCAAAGTATTGGTTCAAATGGAACCAATATTAGATGAAATACATTTATTGGGCGAAAATGTACAGTAAAAGCCCTGTATCGAATTTTCGATGCAAAGCCTCAACTAAACTAACTCAAACTTAAGTGTCTTTATTCCACTTTACAAAAATTAGAAGTCTCCAAGGCTAACTCTCTAATTAAGGTTGCTGGGGCAAAAATGATCTGATATTAACTTCAAAGAAAAAGCCTATTCTTGATTAGCCCTAATTGGTCATTCATAAAATATTAGTGTCATTTTTACATTTCTAACAGTTCGAAAGCATAAAAATCAAGAAATCTATTTTTTTTTTTGAAATCTATTCCTATATTCGTTAACGTACACTATTGCTACGTGAACGTTAACGAATTAAGATTTTCTATATCGTGCCAATCGTACAAACTCAAAAACTAACAAACAACCTTAGTCATGATAAATACAAATAATAGCCCTTGATTTCTCTTCTAGAAAGATTATGGTCGCATCATTATTAAGGTTGCCTTCCGATTTCTTTCAATCTCTTTTACTAACCTACCAGCATTTGCTAAATAGCCGGTATAACAAACATTCAACAACGTAACTAACTTAATTAGAACATGATATGAAAAAATCACACCTTAAAAAACTAAGGCCGAAAGCAAGAAGTTTTTTGCTGGCAGCCGCTTTATGCATTTTTACCGCCTCTCCGCTTTTGGCGAATGCAGACTATGAGCTTACCTCGTTAGAGGAATTACAATCAACTGTCACGGGTACCATTACCGATGAAAACGGAGTACCGCTCTCCGGTGCCAGTATAGTAGTAAAGGGCACCACCACAGGTGCCGTCGCTGATTTTGATGGTAATTATTCCATTAATGTGCCGTCAGACGGTGTTTT
>CAZTLZ010000148.1:0-8796 GCA_964614665.1 uncultured Maribacter sp. | reverse complement strand
TTTCTATTCAAAATAATAAGCTCCCTTTTCGCCGGTATAGTGAAAGGGGAGTTTTCTTTTAGCACATGTTTTTCTCCACCTTTCAATAATACTTCGATAATTGCTTCCATCGGCTAGGATTTTTTTGGGTTGAACAGAGTCAATTAGTCGTTCTAGATTTATTCTTGGTGATTGGGTCAGTAAAAGATAATCAGGTTGTTTGTTAGAAGGAAATATGCCTGTACTATCAATGATAATTAACCGTTTCTTATCAAATCGATAACTGTTTTTCATTTTTGTCGAGGTACTTTTTTCTAGGTGTTCACCTATCTCAAAATCCGTGACTATTCTTTTGGTCATATCTGCTTTTGTGGAGTGAACAATAAGTTGCTTTCCTTGTTGATGAACTAATATAGAGTTCGAGGTCTGATGGAGCAAAAGCAATTTTTCTTTTTTCATTGTTTTTATGGTTGAATGAAGTAGCCAAGACTGAAATGCAATGATTGCGATTAGAAACGCCATCGTTCTTTTGAAACTAGGACTATAGCATAGGAATAGAAGTGAAAGGATTATGGCATAGGCCAATAACAATTGCACATGGTCAAAGGAAATGTTCTTAAAAATAAAAGTTTCCTGTTGTGCGACCCATTTAATGACCGTGTTCATTAAGCCAATCAATTGGTTATAGAAGTTTACAAGAACGTCAGGAAGTGCATTGAGAAGTGCCAGGATCATGACCAAGATTCCCACTCCAAGTACGAGCCCTAAAAAGGGAACTATCAATAAGTTCGAAATAAAAAACAACCCTGGAAATTGATGGAAGTAAAACAAACTAATGGGGAGTACGCCTAGTTGGGCGGCGATGCTCACCGATAATAATTGCCAAGCCTTCTTAATCACGATATTTCTGGGATTCCAAAAACGTTGTAACATGGGGTATACCCATACGATTGAAAATACAGCGGCATAGCTCATTTGAAAACCAACTTGAAATAATAACATCGGATTGAAAAGTAGTAAGATGAAGAACATGGAAAGGGCCAAAATATTAAAGGTATTGCTTGGCCTATTCAGGTAAAGGGCATAAGCCACAAAGGAAAACATTGTAACTGCCCTTACTACTGATGCAGATAGGCCTGCAAGTATCGCAAAGCACCAAAGAAGCATAACAATAATGAGCAGTTTGATTGTCTTACCTTGGGCCAGACGTTCTAAAGGGCTCAGTAAAAATTGAAGTAGTACTAGTAATACGCCAATATGTAGCCCGGAAACTGCCAGGATGTGAACGGCACCAGCATCCTTATAATTATCATAGGTATCAGTGGAAATAGCATTACGTTGACCTAATAATAGTGCTTGGATGACGCCTAATTCATCCTTTCCAAAATTCGCCGATTGTAACTTAGAAATTATTTTATTCCTTGCGGATGCAGCCATACCGTAAATACTTGAAGAATGCGTCTTTGACAAATCATAGACGTCGTTCTCAATTTTTAGTTCATGATAAATACCAAGGCTTTCAAGATATTTTCCGTAATCAAATTGATTTGGATTTAAAGGTGCTTTGATTTCATTCAACTTGCCGTAAGTGAGAAGTTCATAATCAACTTTAAAGGAGTTTTTAGTCGTGTCAATGGGTAAGTTCAAAATAATCTTTCCAGAGGTTTTATACCCATTTATTTCTTTGACTATTGCTATATATCTGTTTGAGAAAGAATTGGACTTTAGTACGTCTCTGATTTTTAGTTTTATAGTATTGCCTTCATCGATGGTGTAATGGGTATAGTGGTTACTCCAGTTTTTTGGTTGCCACAGGCTTATAGAGAGTAGCCCTATGCAAATTGTAGCCAAGGCCATTGCGAAACCAAAAGAAATAGCGTTTCGATTTTTTGAGGTAAAGAAGAACAATCCTAGCAGGGCAAGAGAACCGCCAGCAAATGTCAAAGAAAGAGAAATAGAGGTAGTAAAGTACCATCCAATTAAAATTCCCAGAATTAGAAAAAAAGTCAGTTTAATGGGAACAAATCTCAAAAGGCTCATAGCGTAAATTCTTACGCTAAATGTAATAAAATAATTGTTTTACAATAAAACCCGAGTGGCCTTTACAAAAGCATGGTTCCAATAACCTTCTCGCAATGAAGAAACGATTACGCCTCTAGAAGATGAAGCATGAATAAATTTAATTTCATCACCCTCGATGGCCACTACCATACCAACGTGATTAATTCGACGTGCCCGCTTTCTTGTTTTAAAGAATAACAGATCTCCTTTTTCTACATTTCTTATTTTAACCTTTCTCCCCTCGTCGGCCATGTGGTAAGAAACACGTGGTAATTTTACATCATGCTCACCAAAAGAGACATAGAGAAGGCCGGAGCAGTCCATGCCATTTTTTGTAGTTCCCCCATATTTATAACGTGTTCCAGAAAAAGTAAGTGCAGTATTGATAATATTATCTGCCACGGACGTACTCTTTTTTGAAGAACTTCTTGTGGGTTTTCTCACCGTATTATTTGGGTCTGACTTAGAAGCCTCAACCGTAACTTTACGGGTTTTACTATAGTTTTTGTTCTTACTGTAGGTCGTCTTTTTTTTAACACTACCACAGCTAATAATCAAAATGCCAAGAAATAGATATAGGAGTTTTTGCATTTTCAAGAAGTGTCTCTAGCTCTTGAAACTCAAAATTAGTGAATTTATTATTTAAAACATGAATGATGGCTTTACCATAGAAGTTGAGTACAAGAATCGATACACGAATATTCACATATGGCTTCACAAAAAAAATTGTTTTTCATAATATTTTTTTAAGTGTTTTCTATGTTCAAGTTTTCTACAATAAGCTTAGCGGTCTTAGTACTCGCCCCACTGCCGCCCAACTCGATTTCAAGTTCTTCATAGGCCTTCAGCTGAGATTCTCGTTTTGGGCCGTCAATGATAAACTGTAATTCCGATTGTAAGTTCTCGGATGTTAGGTTGGTTTGAATCAGTTCCTTGACCACTTCCTTTTTCATAATCAAGTTGACCAATGAAATATAGTCAAGGGTGATGATTCGTTTTGCGATTTGGTAGGATAGCCAATTGGCCCTGTAACAAACCACTTGTGGTACTTTGAACAAGGCAGTTTCTAGGGTGGCCGTTCCACTTGTGACCAAGGCGGCATGAGAAAGGCTCAACAGGTCATAGGTCTTATTTTCGACGAAACCTACATTTGGGTTTTCTAGGAAGGGAGCGTAAAACTCCCGATCTAGACTTGGAGCTCCAGCTATCACAAAATGATATTCTGAAAAACCTTCAATTACAGAAAGCATAATGGAAAGCATTTTTTGCACTTCTTGTTTTCGGCTTCCGGGTAAAAGAGCAATAATTGGTTTTTCTTTTTCGATGTCGTATTTTTTTCGAAAATCCATAGCATTGGATTTAGGCCTATTTTCGATGGCATCAATAAGTGGGTGCCCCACGAAATTCACTTTAAAACCATGCTTTTTTTCATAAAACTCTTTTTCAAAAGGAAGAATTACATACATCTTGTCAATAGTATGCTTGATTTTTTCAATACGGCCCTCACGGGACGCCCAAATTTGAGGAGAGATATAGTAGTTGGTTTTGAAACCCTGTGTTTTGGCCCATTTGGCAATACGAAGATTAAATCCTGAATAATCGATAAATATAATTACATCAGGATTGAAGTTTTCGATATCCTGTTTGCAGAATTTGATATTTTTGAAAATCGTTCGAATGTTCAGTAGCACTTCAAGAAAGCCCATAAAAGCCATTTCTTTGTAGTGCTTGACCAAAGTACCCCCAGCTTGACGCATTAAATCACCGCCCCAACAACGTACATCAGCTCTTTCATCTTCAGCTCTTAATGCTTTGATAAGGTTTGACCCGTGAAGATCGCCCGATGCCTCCCCAGCTATGATGTAGTATTTCATATTAAGCTAGCGCTTGAAGTTTAGAAAACCTTATAGTATAGTATAGCCAAGGCCGTTATAATGGTCGCTATTAAAACTCCCTTGGCCCTGTTGTCTCGACGGATTCGCAAAAAAAGAAAAAACGCAATAAGATTTAATATTGCTCCTAAGGCCAAAAGGCTACCTACATGACCTTGTTGGGTCGCTGCTAGAAAGGATTCTTTTATTCCCAATTCGGAAAATATCAAAATATATAGAATTGTACCTATGGTATTGGCTATTATACCTACGATAAACCCAATAGCAATTTCTTTCTTTACATTTTTTTTAGGTAGCCTCATGTTTTTTGGTCTGTCTTTTGTCAAATTTTGTATTACGTAATTTTTTATTCCTGTAGATTCCAATTATTTATATTCTGAATAGCATGATGTGCAGTAAGGTCAAATTGAGTCGGAACAACTGAAATATATCCATTTGCCAAGGCCCACTCATCCGTATCTTCACCCTTGTCGAGCAATTCAAATTTGCCAGTCAGCCAGTAATAGTCTTTACCCATCGGATTGGTTCTTTTGTCAAATTTCTCCTTCCAATTCGCACGGGCTTGTCTTGATATTTTTATTCCCTTTATTTCGGAGTTTGTCAATTTGGGAATATTTACATTCAGCACCACACCTTGAGGCATTTTATTTGAAATAGCCTCACTCACGATTTTTTTAATGTATTCGCCTGCCGGTTCGAAATCGGCATTCCAAGAATAGTCACATAAAGAGAAGCCGATGGCAGGTACTCCTTCTATACCAGCTTCAATTGCGGCGCTCATGGTACCCGAGTAGATGACATTTATAGATGAATTTGACCCATGGTTGATGCCACTAACACAGATATCAGGTTTTCTTGATAAAAGCTCCTGCAGCGCCAATTTTACACAATCGGCCGGAGTTCCACTGCAGCTATATTCCTCTTCAGCACCGTTTTCAAGATCAATTATCATCTTCTTTGAATAGAGTGTGCTATTAAGGGTTATGGCATGCCCCATTCCCGATTGTGGACTATCGGGTGCAACTACCACAACATCTCCTAACTCTTTCATGAAACGTACTAAGGCGCGCAGGCCAGGAGCGGTAATTCCATCATCATTTGTGACAAGAATCAAAGGTTTCGACATATGGTATAATTTATGGGGCAAAAATACGTTTTTAAACAAAGATAGTATCGCTTGTACCAATTATTGAAAAAATCACCTCTGTCCTTTAGACTGGCATGGTTTTTTCAGTATCTTAGGGAATCGATTAAAAACCTGATTTTCATGCGATGCCCTAACCCAAATTTTTGAACACGTTTCAGGAAAACAAAAATGTATTTTATGAAGAAGAATTTAGCCATTGGCCTATTTGTAGTTTTAGTTGCCGCCGCGTCGTGCAGCTTCACCAACAAGACTTTTGAAAGTGATGATAAAGACAAACTTTTATTAGATCTGATTACCTACGTTCTCAATAAAGGGCACTATGAACCAAAGGATATCAATGATGACTTTTCGGTAAATGTCTTTGAAGATTTCATTGATGTTATTGATCCAACAAAAAGATATTTTTTGGATTCGGACATTAGGGAGTTTGAGCAACAAAAATTTCAAATAGATGACCAAATAAAGAATACCGACATTACCTTTTTTAATTTGGTTTATGATAGGTTGATGCAACGAATGGAGGACGCTAAGGATATCTATCAAGAAGTGTTGGCCAAACCATTTGATTATGACAAAGAAGAGAATATCAATATTGAATACAAGGAAATGCTCTTCGCGGAATCAAAAAAAGATTTAAAAGAGCGATGGAGGCAACAATTGAAATATGCTACTTTGAATACATATGATTCCAAAGTTTCAAATGGACAAGCAAATTCTGCTGATGCGGCATCCGATTTTCAGGATAAGGATACTGAGTTGGACAAACCGATGGCTCCAAAAGAGGCGGAAATATCGGCACGCGCATCTACCAAAAAAACATTGGATGAGTTTTTCGATTTTGTAGATGACCTACAACGAAAAGATTGGTTTGTTCAATATTTGAATACGATTGTTGACGAATTTGATCCACACACATTCTATTTTGCCCCTGAGGACAAAGAAAAATTCGATACTAGTATGTCGGGTAAGTTCGAAGGTATTGGTGCACGACTTCAAAAGAAGCCAGAAGGAGCGAAAATAGTGGATATTATTTCAGGTGGACCAGTTTGGCGCGATGCAAGTTTAGAAGTGGGAGATGTGATTTTGAAAGTAGCCCAGGAGGGGGAAGCAGCGGTTGATATTGTTGGGATGCGTTTAGATGATGCTATTAAGATGATAAAGGGCCCTGAAAGTACAGTGGTCGAGCTTACGGTTCGTAAGATAGATGGAGCGATCGATGTGGTTTCATTGACGCGTGATATAGTCGAGTTGGAAGAATCCTTTGCGAAATCCGCTAAGATTTCGAAAGACAACCTGAATTTTGGGCTAATAAACTTGCCTAAATTCTATGTTGATTTTGACGATTATACCGAACGAAATTGTGCTACGGATGTGGCAAAGGAAATAGAGCGTCTAAAGCAAGAAGGTGTTGAAGGTTTAATCCTTGATCTTCGTGACAATGGTGGTGGATCATTGAAAACTGTAGTTGAAATGGCGGGACTTTTCATCAAGGACGGACCAGTTGTTCAAGTACGTTCATCTGGCAAAGGCAAAGAAGTTTATGATGATAAGGACGAACGCGTGCAGTGGGATGGCCCTCTTGTAATTTTGGTAAATGAACTATCGGCCTCGGCTTCTGAAATATTGGCAGCGGCAATGCAAGATTATAAAAGAGCGATTGTCATCGGAAGTAAACAGACTTTTGGAAAAGGAACAGTTCAAAATGTTATTGATTTGGGCAATATTGTTCGTAGCAATGAACATGGTGATTTGGGTGCTATCAAATTGACTACCCAAAAGTTCTATCGAATCAATGGAGGGTCTACACAACTGGAAGGTGTTAAGAGTGATGTGGTGGTGCCGGACAAGTATAGCTATATCGATATTGGAGAACGTGACCAGTCAAACCCGTTAAAATGGGACAAGATTTCTCCGGCCGATTATGAGCCATGGGATGGTTATATCGATTATGAGCAGACAATTGCCAATAGTACGGCGCGTATGGCATTGAACCCGCAAATAAAACTGATAGAGGAAAATGCCAAGTGGATTAAAGAACAGCAGGAAGATGATTTGATTTCTTTGAACTATGAAACATACAAGGCAGAGAAGAATAAGGATAAAGAAAAGTCCGATTATTTCAAAAAGATGAAGGACTATGATTCTAAATTGACCTTTGAATCATTGAAATATGAACAAGAATTATTTACCCAAGATTCTGTGTTGCGTGAAAAAAGAGACCGTTGGCACAAAGACTTGGCCAAAGATGTTTATGTAGAAGAAGCAATAAACGTTTTACAAGATCTTAAAATCAACAATATCAAAAACGGTAAATTGGCAAGTGTGAAGGGTTAATATTTAATACACTTCCAAAATGAACCTAAAAACCCTGCTCACTGAGCAGGGTTTTTATTTGTAACCTAATTGCTAATACAGTGATTGATTTTCAATTCGAAAAAAGTACGTAAAAGATTACCTTTTTTAGCAATTTTTCATATCTTGTTTTTCCCATTGATTACTTCTGATTTTTATTTTCCAAAACGTTTGTTGGCATAAAAAGAAAAGCGACTCCTTTACGGCTGCTTTAAATGTTTTGGCTTGGCAGTTTCCCATTTAATAAGACCCGCTGAAGCATTTGGAAATAAAAAAGCCCCCGTAGAAAGGCGAGGGCGTCCTTAAATGTTTTCACAACGGAATAATCCTTATTGTGAATTGCTTTCAGGCTGCTAAAGATAACAAAAGAAATCTATTGGGCAATTACGGATTTCCACAATCTGTTTAAGAAAAGATACTGTAGGTTTATAGATTAAAAGAATATAGCATGAAACGAATTTTAGGATTGGATTTGAGTTTCAGACGAAAGGCACAACTAAAACTAAATAAAAATTTAAGTAGTGAAGATTATAGAGCATATAATATATTTAGTAAATTTGTTATGTACTTAGTATTCCTATATGTGCTAGACGTTCTAGGGTTGGAAAATGATTTTTAAAGCATCATTAGTTTTTAGAATATCGTTCCAGTACAATTTTATGTTGCACCGTTGGAACCCTTTAGGGTAATACAATAGATAATGTCTGTTGAGTTATGCTCTAGTTGTGAATTTGCTTTCAGTTATTTCTCGACTATGCCATCGGTGCAACTATTTTTTTAAGTTAATTATGAAGAAAATTTTAGGATTAGACTTAGGCACCACCTCCATAGGGTGGGCCTTTGTAAACGAAGCTGAAAAAGACAATGAAGAATCATCTATAGTACAAACGGGGGTACGGGTAATTCCTTTGTCAACTGACGAACAGCAAGATTTTAAGAAAGGGAATACCATTACGATAAACGCGGATCGAACCTTAAAACGAGGAATGCGTCGTAATCTTCAACGGTATAAACAGCGAAGAGTAAATGTTATTGCCACTTTAAAGGAAATAGGTTTTATCAATGATAATACAAGTTTGTCGGAAGATAAAAAAAGCACTCATAGTACCTACGCGTTAAGGGCCAAGGCACCGACAGAAAAACTTTCAAAGGAAGATTTTGCTAGAGTGCTTCTGATGATCAATAAAAAACGGGGTTATAAAAGTAGTAGAAAGGCTAACAATCAAGAAGAAGGACAACTTATTGATGGCATGGCTATCGCGAAGCATCTTCATAGTCAAAAACTTACCCCGGGTCAACTTTCTTATGCTTTATTACAAGAAGGGAAGAAATTGTTACCCGATTACTACCGCTCAGACCTTCAAA
>CAZTLZ010000147.1:0-8824 GCA_964614665.1 uncultured Maribacter sp. | reverse complement strand
TTGTTGGTGGATTATCTGCTTCTTTGAACTTGGGAAGTAATGAAACAGCACTTGATGATAATGCCTCCGGTACTTTTAGAATGACCAAATGGGTATACAATTACGAACTCGGTTTCGGAATCGATTTTTATCTTGAGTATTTTAAGTTTTCACCGTCCATACGCGGGGTATTTGCAATAACGGATGAGTTGGTACCTGACAATGACCCCAATAGCCCTTGGACATCGAATATTGGGGCACTTCGAACTCGAGGTCTCTTTATCAACTTTACTTTTGAATAGCGGCTAGTCTCTTCTCAATTCATTTAGTAAAATTGCCGTCGCCGTTGCAACATTCAAACTCTCTGCAGTCTTTCTACCAAATTGTGGAATATTGATTTTTTTGGATACTAAATGTTCTATTTCAGGGGAAATTCCGTTCGCTTCATTACCCATTATTAAAACTCCCGCTTTAGGAAGGTCTTGAGAATATACAGATGGGCCATTCATAAAAGTGCCATAGATAGAAAGTGGACAATCCCTAAGAAAAACAGCAATATCCGAATACACAATATTAACTCGGGAGATTGAACCCATGGTCGCCTGCAAGACCTTTGGGTTGTAACAATCGACGGTTTGATCTGAACATATGAGATGCTCAATGCCAAACCAATCACAAAGCCGAATGATTGTACCTAAATTTCCAGGATCCCGTACATTATCCAACACTACAATCCAATCTTCGAAATCAACTTTCCTCACTTCTGGAATATGAAAGACCCCTAGTGCCGAACTTGGGTTTTTTAAGGTGCTCATTTGCCTCAAATCAGCCTCGGACACAAGCACGGATTGGGCATCGGTATTTGCAAAAACATCAGAATCAGTACTAAAGATCTTATATGGTTTTATAGACGAGGCCAAAACCTCTTTGACGCTCTTGATTCCTTCAACAATAAACAATCTGTTTTGATTTCGGTACTTTTTTTGATGTAAGCTCCGTATAAGTTTTATTTGGCTTTTACCAACCATTCAAATAATGTGTTTTTTAACGTATTTTTGATTTCTATGAGGAGTGTATTGCACTTAACAAACTACACAGCTAAAATAAGCGTATTATTTCTAGCTTTTGCAATCACGTCGTGCAACTCGCTGCGAAGAGTAGATGATAATGAACTTTTAATCACAAAAAATAGCATTTACACTGATGGCGAAAAACTTGTAGATGAGTCTATTGAGACTTTGGTCATTCAAAAACCTAATACTACATTACTGGGTTACCCATTGCGATTGAACCTTTACAACTTGGCAAAGACAAATCCTGATTCTTCCTTCAATGATTGGTTGTACCGTAAGGAAAAAAGAAAAAAAAGATTGGATAAATTCTTCTCGGAAAAACAAGTAACCCGATTGGGAGAATCTTTCTTAGTCACAGGTTTGAGTGAATGGCTCAAAGAAATAGGTGAAGCACCGGCCATTCTAGACACTACTCTGACACAAAAATCATTGGAACGTTTGAGTGCCTATTATAGTAGCAAAGGTTATTTCAACAACAGTACTACCTATACCATTGACAGTCTTAAAAGAAAACAACGTATAGCTGTAAATTATGATGTTGATTTAGGAAAGCCTTTTATGTTAGATACCGTATACCATGACATTTCTTCAAAAGCGATTGATTCCCTATATAATTTAAATCAATCGGAATCTTTTGTAAAACAGGGCAAGCAGTTTGATATCGATGATTTCAACAATGAGCGGGAACGATTAACTGGGGTCTTCAGAAATAACGGGGTTTGGAATTTTCAGGAAAGTGCCATTAGCTATGATGTGGTAACCGACACAACACGACTGGCCGATGATCAGCAGATGAACATCAAATTGAATATAGACGACCTTAAAAAAAGAGACGAAAATTCAGTGACGACCCAAGAATATAAAGTGTCATCTTTTGATAAAATTAATATTTACACCGACTTTTTAAGTAAAGGGGACGAGCAAATGCAATTTGAACGAATTGGTGACTACACGATATTTTACAAAGGCAAACTACGATTCAAACCTAGCACCTTGACCGATGCTATTTTTTTCGAAAAAGATAGTATTTATCGTGATCTGAACCGTATTCGAACTCTTAGACAAATCAACAGTCTCAATATCTTTAAATACCCTTCTATAAATATTGAGGAAGATAGTTCACGCACGCATTTGACCGCCAATATCTATCTGACACCAAAACCAAAATATTCATTTCGCGCGAATCTTGATGCCACGCATTCAAATATTCAACAGGTTGGTTTGGGGTTCAGCCCTTCCTTGCAGGCAAGAAATGTCTTTCGGGGTGGAGAAAACCTGAGTTTATCAGGACGGTTCAGTATTGGTTCCTCTAGGGATGAGAGCATCAGTGATAATCGATTTTTCAACCTATGGGAATGGGGGACTGATTTAAACCTCGATATACCTCGAATTTTGTTTCCCTTTGTCAATACAAAAAAAGTGATACCAAATTATATGCTGCCAAAAACAAGGGCAAGCATCGGAGTAAGTTCTCAGAAGAATATCGGGTTAGACAAGCGTACCTTCAACACCGTTCTTGGTTATAATTGGACCCCAAATGATTTCAAGAAGCATAATATAGAATTGCTGAACATACAATTTGTAAACAACCTTAACCCAATAAGGTTTTTCAATGTCTACCGCAACAGTTACCAACAACTGAATACAATTGCAACCGCCCCAACTATAATGCCATTAGTAAATCCCTCTTACTTCAATGCTAAAGGAAATCTATCAACACCAAGTGAAATAACAGCCGATGATGTCGCAGGAACAGACGGTTTTATTTCTGATGCCCTTGAAGGAATAATACCTATTTCTTCCAATGCTTTTTCACAAGAAGATTTCAATGATGTAAAAAGTATAGACGAACGACAGCAAAGGCTAACCGAAAACAACCTCATCTTCGCAACTAACTATACGTTTAATATCAACAACCGTCACGGGCCAACTGACAATAATTTCTACCAATTTAGGTTTAAGGCTGAAAGTGCAGGTAATTTGCTTTCGGCCATCTCATATCTTATTCCATTTAATGAGAATAATGACAAATTGGAAGTCTTCGATGTGGCTTATTCCCAATATTTTAAAACCGAATTTGATTATGTGAAATACTGGGACCTTTCACGAGCAAATGTTTTGGCCATGCGTAGTTTCTTCGGCATTGCCGTTCCGTATGGTAATTCGGACAACATCCCCTTTGTTCGTAGTTATTTCGCTGGGGGTTCAAACGATAACCGAGGGTGGAGACCATATTCACTTGGGCCAGGGCGAACGAATGCTGAGAATGATTTTAACGAGGCGAATTTGAAACTCGCTTTAAATCTAGAGTACCGCTTTCCAATAGTTGGTAATTTCAAGGGCGCACTCTTTGTCGATGCCGGAAACATTTGGAACGTTTTTGACAATGTAGACGACCCTGATTTAACTTTCAATGGGCTCAGTTCTTTGAAAGATGTCGCCTTGGGCTCAGGTTTCGGAATACGTTATGATTTTACCTATTTTGTTCTAAGAGGTGATTTAGGTTTCAAAACCTACAACCCCGCTGAAGAAATCTCAAAAAGGTGGTTCAGAGAATATAATTTTGGCAATTCGGTGCTTCAAATTGGTATAAACTATCCGTTTTAGTACTTTTGCCTCTTATCCAAAATTAACAACTAAACTCAAAAATATGGCCCACAATATCAAACCCGGCGTTGCAACTGGAGATGAAGTTCAGGAGATTTTCAATTATGCCAAGGAAAAAGGTTTTGCCCTTCCTGCAGTAAATGTAATCGGTTCAAATACCATCAATGGGGTATTGGAGACAGCTGCATCCTTAAATGCTCCCGTCATCATACAGTTCTCAAATGGAGGTGCACAATTCAATGCTGGTAAAGGCCTATCAAATGAAGGGCAAAAAGCGGCCATTCAAGGTGCTGTTGCTGGAGCTAAACATGTTCATCAGTTAGCCGAGGCCTATGGTGCAACCGTTATTCTTCATACCGATCATTGCGCAAAGAAGTTATTGCCATGGATCGATGGACTTTTAGATGCCAGCGAAAAGCACTATGCTGAAACGGGCAAGTCATTGTTTAGTAGTCATATGATCGATTTGTCAGAAGAGCCTATTGAAGAGAATATTGAAATTTGCAAAGGCTATTTAGAAAGAATGGCCAAAATGGATATGACCCTTGAAATCGAGTTGGGCATTACGGGAGGGGAAGAAGATGGAGTTGATAATTCTGATGTTGACGATTCAAAATTATATACACAACCTGAAGAAGTAGCCTATGCCTACGAGGAACTTTCAAAAGTGAGCCCCAGATTTACAGTTGCCGCGGCATTTGGTAACGTACATGGTGTTTACAAACCAGGCAACGTAAAACTGACTCCGAAAATTTTGAAGAACTCCCAAGAATACATCTCTGAAAAATATGGTGTAGAACACAATCATATTGATTTTGTCTTTCATGGTGGTTCAGGCTCAACAGTTGAAGAAATTCGTGAAGGTATCAGCTATGGGGTCATCAAAATGAATATCGATACTGATTTACAATACGCATTTCTTTCAGGTGTTAGAGATTACGTTCAAGAAAAAAAGGATTATCTTCAATCTCAAATAGGCAACCCAACTGGTGCCGATGAACCAAATAAAAAATCATATGACCCTCGAGTTTGGTTACGTGAAGGTGAAAAAACTTTTGTTGAAAGATTAAAAAAGGCCTTCGAAGACCTTAATAATGTGAATACGCTCTAAATGTGATTTAAGGTTTGTCCAAATTTAAAAATCCTGATGTATGACAGCTTGGTTTAAAAGAACGGAAAAAGGAATTCAGACTGCCACCGAAGAAAAAAAAGACACCCCTAGGGGTCTTTGGTATAAATCGCCCACCGGTAAAATCGTAGAATCAGATGAACTCGCAAAGAATTTTTATGTGAGTCCTGAAGACGACTATCATGTGCGTATTGGAAGCAAAGAGTATTTCGAGATTCTTTTCGACGACAATAAATTCAAAGAATTGGATATCAAGTTGACTTCAAAGGATCCATTGAAATTTGAGGACACCAAAAAATACGCAGATCGCTTGAAGGCCGCTCAAAAAAAGACGGGATTGAAAGATGCTGTGAGAACTGCAATGGGCAAATCATATGGCAAAGATTTAACCGTGGCCTGTATGGATTTTGCTTTTATCGGAGGCTCTATGGGGAGCGTTGTTGGAGAAAAAATCGCTCGTGCAATTGATCATGCAATCAAGAAGAAGACGCCCTTTGTCATGATATCAAAATCAGGTGGGGCTAGAATGATGGAAGCTGCACTTTCTCTGATGCAATTGGCAAAGACCTCCGCAAAATTAGCACAGTTGGCAGAAGCAAAACTTCCGTATATTTCGTTATGTACCGATCCAACAACAGGGGGTACCACCGCATCTTATGCCATGTTGGGTGACATTAATATCTCCGAACCTGGGGCATTGATAGGTTTTGCAGGGCCACGTGTTGTTAAAGATACTACAGGCAAAGAACTACCAGAAGGTTTTCAATCTGCTGAATTCGTTAAAGAACACGGGTTTCTAGATTTTATTAGTCACAGAAAAAACTTGAAAAAGAAAATAAACCTCTACATAGATCTGATTCAGAACATTCCGTTAAGGTCGGAGAGTTAGTACCGACTGATATTGGAAATATAAAACATTATTTCCATGAAAATATCGATCAGCTCGTTATTGCTATTAATCATACTTTGGATGACATGCTGCTCTTCCACCGATGATGTGGTGGACCCGAATATTGAAATAGAGCAAGAAGAGACACCTGAAACCACTAAAGGAATTGCCGATGTGACTGACGTTTCAGTCTCTGGTGAGGAAAACCAATACAATTTTAGCGTTACTATTTCAAGTCCCGATTTAGGATGTCAACAGTACGCTAATTGGTGGGAAGTCATCGATTTAGATGGAAACCTTTTGTATCGAAGAATATTGGGTCATAGTCATGTTGATGAACAACCATTCACTCGTTCAGGAGGACCGGTAGGTATTTCTGAAGACACCGAAGTATATATCAGAGCACATATGAATACGACTAGTTACGGAAACATGGTATTCAAAGGTTCAGTTGCTAAAGGATTTACCTCGGAGAATCTTGATTCCGCATTTGCAAAAAATTTGAAGGATGTTGAGCCCCTTCCTAGCAATTGTGCTTTTTAGTTGTTATCGGTAATGAGCCTTCCTTATATGAGAATTTGGACACTTTTATTAGAATTTAATCGTTAATTTTAGTATTACATCTCATCTTGGACATCAAACAACCATTTAATATGTTGCGAAAAACCTCTTTGTTTGTTTTAACTCTCTTATTTATTTTTTGCAGTTGTGATGATCCATGTGACGAAGGATATACACAACAAGTAAATGCGGATGGTTCTACTTTTTGCGTGCCAGATTTTCTTACTGGCAAGATTAATAATTTTGAATTAGGCGATACTTATTTTCATTCCGAACATGGTGTAATTCGTATTAAAAAAGAAGATTGGTTTAATACTTCAAATCAAATTATATTCCCTGAATAGCCAACAGAAGTATTTGTTTAAATATTCGATATAGAATTCCATGAAAAAATTACTCGTGCTTTTTGCTTTATTGTGCATGAATTTAATCCACTCGCAATATGAAAAGGGAACTATTTACAAAATAGATGGAAGTTCAGAACAAGGTCTGATAAAATATAAGAATAATCACAAAATTAAGTTTAAATCAAAAAGTGGAGAACAACCCGTATCTCATAATTTTGAGAGTATCACAGGTTTTGACACACACGATAATGGTAATTATAGATTCAAAAAATATGATAAAGGTTTTCCGCCAATCCTTTTCAAATTACTCAAAACTGGTAAAATGGATCTCTATTTGAGCGAAAACCTTGGTCCAGGTGTAATTCAGCCTAACGGGATGATGATGGGAGGAGTGAACACAATAACCTATTATATCGAAACTTTTGGAAAATTTATAAAATTAGGACCAAAATTAAAGAAAAAGGATTTTTATCGATTTAGTGCTTGCCCAGGGTTAGTTGGAAAAATCAAGAAAAGAGAATTTAAGCGAAATGACATTTGTGGTATTGTTGCATACTATAATTCGCACTACTACGATGAGCAATAACCGCAAAATAAAAGGTTTCGTATAAAACAGAACTGAAACTTGTTTTTGGGCAATCTTAAATTGAGTTCACATTCCCTACTATGTCATTCTACCAAAAAATCGCGGAAATAGGTAAAAAATTTATACCGCAGCATACCCTATTTAAAATAGGATTTAATCTCTCTCCTATGTATCGTAGAAGTACAGCCAGAATCATAACCGCCTCGGAAGACCTGATGACGGTTAAAATCAAGCTTCCCATTAACTATAAAAATAGAAACTATGTGAATTCCATTTTTGGTGGAAGTATGTTTTCCGCTGTTGATCCTATCCCTATGGTTCAGTTGATTAATCTTTTAGGCGACGAGTATGTTGTATGGGATAAATCGGCTGAAATTTCCTTTAAACGTCCCGCGAAGGAAAACCTATATGCCCATTTTACATATACTTCCGAAGAACTAGAAAGCATAAAAAATCGGGTTGAGCAGGAAAAGGAAATAGACATTATGAAAACTACCTTACTTACCAATAAAGAACAAACAGTTACCTATTGTGAGGTGAACAAACGAATTTATGTCGCTGACAAAAAACACTATAAGGCCAAGGCAAAAAGTAGAAGACAGAATTCCTAATCTTGATTAAAAAAAGCTGTCAAAAAGTTTCCTTTCCAACAGCTTCCCAAAATAACTAAAAGGCTATTTATTAAAGAAACGCCTTAGTCGTATTTCTTTAGACTCCCCATCAGGAGAAGTCAACATACCAACAGAATCACAAGACCCATCTCCAAAATCAAGGGTTGCCGTCATTTCATTTCTCGAAATTGCGAGGGTGCCGCTCACAATAAACCTGCAAGACCACTCCCTACGCAATGGGCTTGTTATTTCTTTTTGAAACACACTTCCAAGTTTTCCTGTATGACTGGCATTCCCGGTTATTAGAAAGATGTTATCTCCCCAGAAACCAGAACCATATCCCTCAATCCATTCGCGAGTCCGGTTTTTACTAAAACTCACGGTTTCCCCATCGGGCCAAACACCGCTGAATTGTGCCGAAGCAACTGACTGGGGATTTCCATTTTCATTTAAACGTACGCGTTCAACCGTAGCACTGCCTTCCACTGCAACGTCATTGTAGGTAAAATTATCCAAGGAAAGATTAAGGGTTTTAGTAGCAACTTCCATATTCTTTAGATAACTCAGATGGATAATACCACTAATCACATTACCATTGCGCATTTCGCATCCCTCACCAAAATCGATAGTTCTCTCTTTTGATGTGCCGGTAACTACCGTAGTAATTATTGCACAATCAGGTAGATAATCTGACTTAAAGAAGCTTTTTGAAGTAGTTTGTATCTCGTCCGCTGAGTACAAATCTTCAACAATACTGGTTATTTCATCAGAGATCAGTTCAGCTTCATCACTAACTTTGAGTTCTGTCGCTGTAATTACTTCAGAACTCTCAAGTTCAGAAGTTTCTTCATTTTTGTTACATGAAATTAGTAACGCAATTGACAATACCGATAAACCAAAAAGGTTCATCTTTGTGGGGTTTCTTTTCATAACAATTAATTTAAAAGGTTATGAACTTGTGACCTCACGATTTGAAAAAGGTTTAATCAACAACTAAAAATCAGCTTTGAAGGTGTTCATCACAAAAATATTTTTATCTTTG
>CAZTLZ010000146.1:0-8854 GCA_964614665.1 uncultured Maribacter sp. | reverse complement strand
GCTCTTCGATTAGAACTAAATAGAAATGCAATCAAGATGAGAACTCCCATGCCTAAGATACCACGCCAAAGACTATTAATAGAAAAGCCTTCGTTTGGAATCATGGTGTCAATGTCATTGACTATGGCTGTGTCAGCAACATTTTCAATGGTCTCGGGTGTTGGGATTTCTTGTGATAGAACTGGAAAGATAACAAAAAAAGCAAGCAAAAGAATCCATGGTTTGATTTTCATATTTTGCTTGTTGGTGGTTTAGTTCCGTTTAGAAATTTCGTCTCTTAGTTTGGCCGCTTTCTCATAATCTTCGTTGGCAACAGCGTTGTCTAGTTCCTTATTCAATTCGTCAATGGTCAATTCAGTATAGCCATCGGTAGCACCCTGTTCAATTTCTACGGTTTCACCTTCTTGTAAAATTTCATCGACCATGATACTATCATCATTTTCGTCTTTATCCTTGTCTTTTGAAGAAAATTTCAAGAAGATACCCGCTTTGTCCAAGATGGTTTTATATGTGAATATCGGCGCGTTAAAGCGCAAGGCCAAAGCAATGGCATCACTGGTTCGCGCATCGATGATTTCTTCGATTTTATCTCGCTCGCAAATAATACTGGAATAAAAGACACCATCGACCAATTTATGAATGATAACCTGCTTGATAACTATCTCAAATCGATCTGAGAAGTTCTTAAAAAGGTCATGAGTTAATGGCCGTGGAGGTTTGATTTCCTTCTCCAAGGCAATCGCAATAGACTGTGCTTCGAAGGCTCCAATGACAATAGGAAGCTTTCTGTCGCCATCAACTTCATTCAATATAAGGGCATAAGCACCATTTTGTGTTTGGCTATAGGATATTCCCTTTATTTTCAATCGTACTAAACTCATAGATTTTTGGAACTAAAAAAGGCTGTTTAAAAAGAGGATAGACCTACTATTTAAACAGCCTCTTATTAGGGCAAATTAACAAAATTTAAGCGTTCTGAGCTTTAAATACCTTTAATTTTTCGATAAGCTGCGGCACAACCTCGAAGGCATCACCAACAATACCATAATCCGCAGCTTTGAAAAAGGGAGCTTCAGGATCGGTATTTATGACCACTTTTACTTTTGAAGAGCTCACACCGGCGAGATGTTGAATGGCGCCAGAAATTCCAATGGCAATATACAGATTACTGGCAACGGGTTTGCCAGTTTGACCAACATGTTCACCGTGAGGTCTCCAGCCTAAATCAGAAACGGGTTTTGAACAAGCCGTAGCCGCACCAAGAACATCGGCCAGCTCTTCTATCATTCCCCAGTTTTCCGGTCCTTTCAAGCCTCTACCTCCAGAAACCACGATATCAGCGTCCGCTATAGTCGCTTTGCCTATGACCTTATCGATTTCTATGGATTTTGTAGAGAAATCGCTATCGCTCAAAGAGGGGCTAAAATCCTCTACCGAAGCTGAAGTATTATTTTCATGAGCGCCAAAAGCGTTATTTGAGACACCAATAACTTTAACGTCGGAGTTGATTTTGGTATGTGCGAATCCCTTATTGCTGAATGCGGTTCTCTTAACTGAGAATGAATCACCAATTTCTGGTGCGGCCACCACATTTGGCACATAGCCAGCACTCAGTTTACCTGCTAACATTGGCGCCAAGAATTTGGTGTCTGAACTACTGCTTAGAATAATAACTTTTGCACCTTCCTTTTCAGCTGCTTCGGCAATGGCATTAGCAAAAGCCTTTGCATTAAATGTTTTTAAGTCGTCATTGGAAACATTCAAAACTTTTGATATCCCATATGTTCCAAGATCTGCAGTGGCTTCAGTATTGAATGAAATTGCCGTTGCCGAGGTACCCATTTGGTTGGCTACGGCACTTGCATAGGATGCTACCTCAAAAGCATTTTTTTTGAATTTTCCGTTTTCTGATTCGGTATATACTAATATTGACATATTCTCTTAAATTTAAATGGCTTTAGCCTCGTTGTGAAGTAGATTTATTAATTCGTCCACATTATCAACCAATTTAACAGCTCCTTTTGCTGCTGGTTTTTCGAATTTGGTATCTTGGGTTGTATTTGACGCTTCAATGGGTTCAACAACACTGAGGACTTTTTTTCTTGCCATCATGATACCACGCATATTGGGTATTCTCAAATCACTTTCTTCTACCAATCCCTTTTGGCCTCCGATGACCAAAGGAAGGGTTGTTGAAATTTTTTCTTTTCCACCATCAATTTCGCGCATAGCTGTTGCATTACTTCCGTCAACTTCCAAACCAATACAGGTGTTCACAAAATTCATATCTAAAAGGGATGCTAGTATACCAGGAACCATCCCACCATTATAATCAATAGATTCCCTGCCCCCGATGACCAAATCGTAACCACCGTTTTTTACTACCTCGGACAATTGCCTCGCCACGAAAAAACCATCAGTTGGCTCGGCGTTGATACGAATCGCTTCATCGGCACCGATGGCCAAAGCCTTTCTTATAGTGGGTTCGGTCGTTGCGCCGCCAACAGTTGCTACATGTACGGTGGCACCTTGTTTTTCTTTGAACCACATTGCACGGGTCAAACCGAATTCATCATTTGGATTGATTACAAATTGTACACCATTTGTGTCAAATTTGGTATCACCTTCGGTAAAGTTTATCTTGGACGTGGTATCCGGAACGTTACTTATACACACTAATATTTTCATAGTTATTGAGCCTTTAAAAATGCTGTGCTAAGATAGTATTAATTTTCGAATTTACTATGCATGCATAGTAAATTTTATTGTTTTTTTTGATTAAGCGGCGGAATATTTTGAGATATATTTTCCTATTTTTGCATGCGTTTTTAGCACAAACAAGAAACTTGGTTATATGAAGACACTACAATTCCGTCAGGCCGTTTGCGAGGCAATGTCCGAAGAAATGAGAAGAGACGAATCCGTTTATTTAATGGGTGAGGAAGTTGCCGAATACAATGGTGCGTATAAGGCCTCTAAGGGAATGTTGGATGAATTCGGTGAAAAACGGGTAATAGATACTCCAATTTCTGAATTGGGTTTCGCCGGTATCGGTGTCGGTTCAACAATGACGGGTAATCGCCCAATAATTGAGTTCATGACCTTTAACTTTGCCTTGGTCGGAATTGATCAGATTATCAATAATGCCGCTAAGATTCGCCAGATGTCAGGTGGTCAATTTCCATGTCCTATTGTTTTTCGAGGCCCGACGGCTTCAGCAGGTCAATTAGCAGCTACCCATTCCCAGGCATTTGAGAGTTGGTATGCGAACTGTCCTGGGTTGAAAGTAGTGGTTCCTTCAAATCCTGCTGATGCAAAGGGATTGTTGAAATCCGCTATTCGCGATGATGATCCGGTAATTTTTATGGAGTCTGAGCAGATGTACGGGGACAAAGGAGAAGTGCCGGAAGGGGAACATATCATTCCTTTAGGTGTAGCTGATATTAGAAGAGAAGGAACTGATGTAACTATAGTTTCTTTTGGAAAAATCATCAAGGAGGCTGACAAAGCTGCAGATGAATTGGAGAAAGATGGCATTAGCTGCGAAATTATAGATTTACGTACCGTCAAGCCGATGGATTATGAAGCAATATTGACCTCGGTAAAGAAAACCAACAGATTGGTAATTCTTGAGGAGGCCTGGCCTTTTGGGAATGTAGGATCTGAGATTACCTTTCATGTACAATCACATGCTTTTGACTATTTAGATGCACCTATACAGAAAATAAACACTGCTGATACCCCAGCGCCATACTCTCCTGTGCTTTTGGCAGAATGGCTCCCTAACCACGAAGATGTGATTACGGCTGTTAAGAAAGTGTTATATAAATAAGGTAAACCATATTGTAACGATACATTTGCTTCGTCGACTAAGGTCAGCGAAGCAATTTTTTATGGTACGCTATTTGATATTCGAGAAGCGTCAATATTATTTCTCAATGAAAAGACTTGTAGTGACCCTCTTTTTAATTTTACCTCTTTTTGCCCTTGCGCAAACAAAGGTTGGAGGTATGGTGATTGATGAGAATGGTGAGCCCATAGCTTTCGCGAATGTGCTTTTCAAAAACTCCAACGAGGGCACTATTACCAATGACAATGGTCGCTTTTATTTCGAGTCTGACAATTCTTATGAGACTCTTATAGTTTCTTTTATTGGCTATAAAAGTCAGGAGATTACGTTAACTTCTAGTGTGAATTATGATATGCAAGTTACACTTCAGGAAGAAACGGAACAGCTTCAAGGTGTAACCGTGATTTCGGGTAAACAATCCAAAAAGAATAATCCCGCTGTAGAACTTTTAAAGAAGATTTGGGCGAAGAAACGAGAGAACGGAGTGCGCAAGTTCAAGCAATATGCCTATAATAAGTATGAAAAGGTTGAATTTGACTTGAATACCATCGACAGCGCTCTAATGAAGAAAAAAGTTTTTAAGGGATTGGAATTTATATTTCAAGATCTCGACACTTCTCGCATTACCGGTAAAACGTATCTGCCTATTTTCTTAAATGAAACATTTTCAAAAGTTCACGGTGACAATATTTTGAATGAGGAAAAAGAACAGATCCAGGGAAATAAAAATTCGGGTTTTGACAACAATCAGGCGATAATCGCTTTCGTGGCTGATTTGTATCAAGACTATGATATCTATAACAACTACCTGAAGTTTTTTGACAAGAGTTTTACGAGCCCGCTTTCTAGAACAGGGGTTGATACCTATAATTATGCCTTGCGTGATAGTGCTTACATAGATAACAAATGGTGCTACAACATTGTTTACTATCCACGGAGGAAAAATGAACTGACATTTAAGGGTGATTTTTGGGTAAACGATTCCACCTACGCTATTAAGAACATCAACTTGGAGGTGACCAAAAGTGCCAATATAAATTGGGTAAAGGAGATTTACATAGAACAGGAATTCGATGTGGTCAATGACTCTGTTTTTCTATTGAAGCGTGATTATATGTTGAGTGATTTTAGCTTCCAGAAAAAAGAAAAATCGAGGGGAGTATATGGTAAGCGGACCACTGTTTTTGATAATTACGAATTCGATGTTGAAAAACCAAAGGAGTTTTATAAAGAAGATAAAAACCCATACGATCCTAATGCCGTTGTACAAGATGAATCGTTTTGGGAAAGGAATCGGCTAGAATCACTTAATAAAGATGAATCGGGAATTTACAAATTACTAGATACCTTAAAAACAGTTCCCAAATTCAAATCCTATTATAATTTGGTGAGCGTACTTGGGTCAGGTTATGTTGAAATCGATAAATGGAATCTGGATATAGGTTCGGTTTATGATGTCTTCGGATATAATGATGCCGAAGGACCAAGAATGCGTTTAGGTGCTAGAACCTATTTTGGCGAGAATGATCTTTGGCGATTGGAAGGTTACGGAGCTTATGGTTTTACAGATAAAAAGGTAAAACATGGGCTTTCAGGAAAGTTTTTGTTGGATAGAAAGAGTAGGTTGATACTTTCAGGAGGAAATCGCCGTGATATTGAACAGCTAGGAGTAAGTCTTACGGCGACCAACGACGTTTTAGGAAGGAGTATTGCCTCCTCATCAATATTGACAGTAGGCGCCAACAATCGATTGACCAACATTAATTTAAGTGCTTTGAGCTTAGAAATGGAACCTATTACCAATCTGAGAATCGGGGTTGGTGGAACCTTTCGTACTTTGAGTTCAGCCCTGCCAGATGATTTTAGTTTGGATTATGTGGACGCAACCTCTGCAACAGGCTCATCCTCTGAAGTACGCCAATTCGACTTTCAGACATTATTGATTTATACGCCAGGCAAGAGAACTATTGGTTATGGTGTTGAACGTAGGGATATCAATGACGAATACAGTACCTTGCTACTAAAGTATACCAAGGGGATTGAGGGGGTTTGGGATAGCGATTTCAATTACAGTAAGTTGCAATTCTCCTATGCTCAACCGTGGCAAGTAGGCGGATTTGGCCGTTTATTCAGCACGGTGGAAATTGGTAAGACCTTTGGAGATGTACCACTAGGTTTGTTGAGCGTAGTACCAGGTAATCAGACCTTTTTCACCAACTATGGTACTTTTCCCAATCTTGATTTTTATGAATTCGTCACCGATACCTATGCTTCGGTTCATTTAGAACACAATTTCAATGGACGCCTATTTTCGCGGATTCCATTCCTTAGAAAATTCAATCTAAGGGAAATTGTTGGCCTTCGTGGAGTTTGGGGCGAACTTTCCGATTCCAATATCGCATTGAGTGCTCCAGCATCTTTGACAACTCCTTTACAAGCACCTTCAGACCGGATTTACTACGAATACTCCGTCGGTATCGGAAATATTTTTAGAATTCTAAGAATAGATTTCAATTTTAGAGGTAATTATTTGGATAGGCCAAATGCAAGACCTTTTGCCGTGACCGGCACATTTGGTTTTAGCTTTTAATAACTAATTAGTTTTCCATACCATTATACAGAAAATTGCAACAAGTCGATTTAACCTACTTTTAAGTATCATACTAATGTTCGAAATAGCACGTTAAAGTATCTTTGACACCCTTAACAACGAAAAATGTCCAAAAAAGAAGTCACTAGAGAAGAACTCACATTTGATGTCCTTATAGAAATCCCGAAGGGAAGTAGGAATAAATACGAATACGATTTTACCTTACACAAGATACGTTTTGATAGAACCCTATTTTCTTCAATGATGTACCCTGGGGATTATGGATTCATACCAGAAACATTGGCATTGGACCAAGACCCCCTTGATGTATTGGTGATGACCACCGAACCTACATACCCAATGGTTGTTATGGAGGTCAAGCCTATTGGTGTTTTTCATATGACTGATGAAAAAGGTCCTGATGAAAAAATCATATGTGTCCCGGTAAATGATCCCGTATGGAATAAGAAGAACGATTTAGACGATATAAATCCGCATAGAAAAAAGGAAATCAAACATTTTTTCAAAGTCTATAAGGATTTGGAGGAAAAGAAAGTTGATACTGGCGGATGGGGTGACGCGAAAGAGGCTATCAAGATATATCACGAGTGCGTGAAACGCTATGATAACAGCGAACATAAAAAGAAACGCACGTTTACAATATAGATTAGTTGGTACTAAAAAGCCCCTTTTGCTAGCAAAAGGGGCTTTTTTTATTTTGTTTGATTTCACTACTTTTGCAGCCGTTATAAAAAACTAAATAAACAACTCAACAATGGATTTAATCGTAAAATTTTTACCTGCATTTGGAGTATTGGCACTTCTTTTCGTAGCCTGGAAAAACGCATGGGTAGGCAAGCAAGAGGTCGGTAACGACAAAATGGCTCGAATTGCCAAAAACATTGCTGATGGGGCGATGTCGTTCTTGAAGGCGGAATATAAGATTCTGTCGATTTTTGTTCTAGCAGTGGCTATTCTTTTGTTTTTCAAAGGAAATAACGAAGTGGGTTCTAACGGAATGGTTGCCCTTTCATTTGTTGTAGGTGCTATTTGCTCGGCTTTAGCAGGATTCATAGGAATGAAAGTTGCTACAAAGGCGAATGTAAGAACAACACATGCCGCTAAAACTTCTTTAGGAAAAGCCTTAGAAGTGGCTTTTGCAGGTGGCGCCGTAATGGGATTAGGCGTTGTTGGTCTTGGTGTTTTAGGACTTAGTGGTTTGTTTATGGCTTACCAATCAATTTGGCCAGGTGCTGATAATCTAGGATTGGTATTGAACGTTCTTTCCGGATTTTCCTTAGGTGCATCTTCCATTGCACTTTTCGCTAGAGTGGGTGGTGGTATTTATACTAAAGCTGCCGATGTTGGTGCTGATTTAGTAGGAAAGGTTGAAGCTGGCATTCCTGAAGACCACCCTTTGAATCCTGCTACCATTGCGGATAATGTAGGAGATAATGTAGGTGATGTTGCTGGTATGGGCGCTGATTTGTTTGAATCGTATGTAGGGTCTATTATAGGTACTATGGTTTTGGGTGCGTTTATCATCACTCCTGATTTTGAAGGTTTAGGTGCGGTGTACCTTCCTTTGGTATTAGCAGCCGTTGGTATCTTGATGTCTATCATAGGAACATTCTTCGTGAAAGTTAAGGATGGTGGAAACCCACAAACAGCCTTGAATATTGGCGAATTTGGTTCTGCCGGTTTAATGGTTGTTGCTTCTTACTTTATTATCAATGCTTTGGTTCCTGAGAGTGTGGAAGGTTTGCCATACGGAGCAATGGGGATTTTCTGGGCGACTCTAGCTGGTCTTGTAGCTGGCTTAGGTGTAGGTAAGATTACCGAATATTATACTGGTACAGGTACAAAACCAGTAAATTCTATCGTGGCACAATCTGAAACAGGTGCTGCTACAAATATCATTGCCGGTTTAGGTGTAGGTATGATGTCCACTATGATTCCTATTATATTAATTGCAGCTGCAATTTTAATATCACACCATTTCGCTGGTTTATATGGAATTGCAATTGCCGCAGTAGGTATGTTGGCCAACACGGGAATTCAATTAGCAGTTGATGCCTACGGACCGATTTCTGATAATGCCGGCGGTATCGCTGAAATGGCCGAGTTAGACCCTGAGGTACGTGAGCGAACGGATAAATTGGATGCTGTAGGAAATACGACTGCTGCTATTGGTAAAGGTTTTGCGATTGCTTCTGCTGCTTTGACGGCTTTAGCTTTGTTCTCTGCTTTTATGAAAGTGGCAAACGTAAGTTCTATTGACGTATCACAACCTAAAATTATGGCAGGCCTTTTGGTTGGCGGAATGCTTCCTTTTGTATTCTCTGCTTTATCGATGAATGCTGTAGGGCGTGCTGCAATGGCAATGATTGAGGAAGTTCGTCGTCAGTTTAGGG
>CAZTLZ010000145.1:0-8872 GCA_964614665.1 uncultured Maribacter sp. | reverse complement strand
TAGAGCATCTGACTGTTAATCAGAGGGTCCTTGGTTCGAGCCCAAGAGGGGGAGCAAATAAGCCCAACAAGACATTGTTTTTGTTGGGTTTTTTGTTTTGGGAGTTCTATACCACATTTGACTTACTTACTTTGATTTTGAAAAACTGAACTTTCAACAATGTCACTTACTTTTGTCGGCCCGAAGTAAGGGGTCCTTTTATCAACGAAACGGGTTTTTTCATAGCTTCCAAGACCCTCTTTAGCACGAATACTATTCTTAGTATTTTCCACTTTAGGAATCAATATGACTTTTGAGTAGATTAGGCAGTCAAAGTGAGCCGTCTCTGTCAGATGAAAGTGAGCACTTCAAAAATTCAAAATCTAGAGGGAGAGATTGCACCGTCTCCATGATGTTCAATTGAAAATCACTTAGGATATTTTGTACCTTTTTTTATACCCTGAAGGAGTTCTATTGGTGACGCTCTTGAATTGTTTGTTGAAATTTGAAAGTGTTTGAAAACCACTGTTGTAGCAAGCTTGTGAAGCATTCATTTTTTTATCTACCAACAATTTGCAGGCATGCCCAATTCGTATTTCGCTAACAAATTCTGAAAAGGACTTATTTGAGTGAACTTTGAAATACCTACTGAAAGAAGTGGGGGTCATATTCGTTAATTCAGCCAATTCGGACAATTCTATTTTCCTTTTAAAATTGGCCATTACAAAAGCATAGACTTTATACATTCGTTCTGTATCGGCTTCTCGTAAGGTGTTAGTATAACCTGTATTTGCTAACAACTTGTATTCACTGGTTTTACTTATAAAATCAAGAATTTTAAGTAAGTGAAGAATACCCTCGAAACCTTCTAACGAAACTAATTGAAGAATCAACTGTTTCAAAGTTTGAGCTGCACGACCAGTGAATTCCATTCCACGTAGACTTTTTTGAAATAGTTGACGAAGGCGAATGGTTTCCTCCGTATTCATAAGATTCTCTCCTAGAAAATCTTCCTTAAAATACACGACAACTCCTTCGGACCAAGCAATATTTTTTTCTTGTTTTCCGATTTCATCATTTTGCCAAAGATGGGGAAGATCGGGCCCGGTAAAAGTAATATCCCCTGACTTAAAAGGTTTGATACTATCCCCAATGAATCTTGTGCCATTTCCTTTTAAAACCATAAAAAGTTGGAATTCGGAATGAAAATGCCAGTGGGGGTCGAAAACGGGTTCACGTAATAATTTTGCCAAGTAAGCTCTGTTGTTCGGAATGGGTGATTTTTGTAATGCGGTTTTTAGCAATTTCGATTTCATTTTGAGCACTAAATTATCAGGAATTCATCTAAAATAGTAAATACAGGATATAAAACAGTCATATTCGGATATTTTAGAGTGATTTTTTTCTTTGATTTATTGGTAATATTGAATGGAGAAAATAGAAAACTATGAAACGTATCTTTCAGAATATCTGCGTCGTATTGACTTTATCATTGTTTTTTTCTTGTAATTCTAGCGAGAAAGAGCAAAAAACAGACGACACCCCTCGGAGAATTGAACTTCTTTTTTTAGGCCATGAAATTGAGCATCATAACTCAAGGGCGTATTTTCCTATGCTTGCCTCTGCGTTAACTAGAGATGGGGTCAATATTACATATACTGAGGATGTAACCGATTTAAATGATGAGAACTTAGACCTATATGATGGTCTGATTGTTTATGCAAATCATGAAAGCATCAATTCTGACCAAGAAAAAGCACTTCTGGATTTTGTACATGAAGGAAACGCTTTTATACCAATTCATTCGGCTAGCTTTTGTTTTAAGAATTCCCCCGAATATATCGATTTGGTCGGTGCTCAATTTATGGAACACGGCACAGGTACTTTTACGGCATCGATAACCAATAAAGAGCATGCCGCAATGAAAAATGTTTCAGAGTTCGAGGCTTGGGACGAGACTTATGTGCATGATAAAGTAGCTGATGATATAACAGTTTTGATGGAACGTATTGAAGGTGATCATCGCGAACCATGGACATGGACAAAAGAGTATGGCCAAGGAAAAATATTTTATACCGCTTCCGGGCACGATGAACGCGTTTGGGGTAACCCTGGGTTTCATAAACTTATAAAAGAGGGAATTCTTTGGGCGGTCAATGCCAAAGTGAAAGAAAATTGGGAAGCATTTTCTAAAGATATTCCAATGTTGGCCTATGAGGAACGTAGCGGAATTCCTAATTACGAAAAAAGAGACCCAGCACCCAAATATCAATTGCCTTTATCTCCAGAGGATTCTGAAAAATTAATTCAGGTACCCGTAGGTTTTGAGTTGCAGCTTTTTGCCTCAGAACCTGATATTATCAACCCAATTGCGATGAACTGGGATGAAAAAGGTCGCCTATGGGTAATAGAAACTGTTGATTACCCAAACACTGTCCGCGACGAACAGGGCATCGGCGATGATCGTGTAAAAATCTTAGAGGACACCGATGGTGATGGAAAAGCCGATAAGGTTACTGTATTTGCTGAGAAACTAAATATTCCTACCAGTTTTGCTTTTTATGATGGTGGTATCGTTGTTTCGCAAGCGCCTCATTTCCTCTTTTTAAAAGATACCAATGGTGACGACAAAGCCGATATTCGTGAGACTATTATTGATGGCTGGGGGGTGTCCGACACTCACGCTGGACCTTCGAATTTGCAAAATGGTATTGATAACAATATTTATGGGGTTGTAGGTTATTCCGGATTTGAGGGAAGTATTTATGACAACGAATTCGATTTCAACCAAAATATGTATCGTTTTAGTCCCAAGAAGGAGTACTTCGAAGTATTGACCAATACTAGTAATAATACTTGGGGCCTGGGCATTACTGAAGACAATTCGCTTTTTGCCTCAACTGCGAATAACACACATAGTGTGTTTTTAGGCATTCCGAATGCCGCAATGGAGGGTATAGTGGGTATTCCTGCACAAGGGAGTTTGAAAATAGATGGTCATTATGACATGCAGCCTATAACCAGAAATTATAGACAAGTTGATGTTTTTGGAGGATTTACAGCAGCGGCAGGGCATCATTTTTATACCGCACGGAACTATCCAAGTTGGTATTGGAACAAAGTGGCTTTTGTCTGTGAACCTACCGGAGGATTGGTTCATATTGCGAAAATAGAAAAGAACGGCGCCGGATATATTGAAAAGGATGGTGGAAACCTTTTTGCCGGTTCAGATGAATGGGTATCACCGGTTGAAGCAAAGGTTGGCCCCGACGGGAATGTTTGGGTAGCTGATTGGTATAACTTTATTGTACAACACAATCCTACACCGAGTGAAGGTTTTGGTGGTTTTAAAGGAGAAAACGGAGCCGGTAATGCATATGTAAACCCACTTCGTGATAAATCTAGAGGGCGCATTTGGCGCGTGATTCCTAAAATAGAGGAAAAGCATGATGCTTTGGTATTGGATAAAAAGAACTCGGAAGAACTAGTGGACGCACTATCTCATGATAATATGTTCTGGCGCATGACCGCGCAACGACTTTTAGTGGAACGTGATAGTACTGATGTTTTAGGGTCTTTGTACAAATTGGTCAATGATAACCATGTGGATGCGTTGGGGATGAATCCTGCCGCCCTGCATGCCTTATGGACTATTGACGGGTTAGGTGCTTTAGGTGCTGATATGGAAGGGATTAATGTGGTGACTGGGGCTTTGTTTCACCCAGCAGCTTCTGTTCGTAAAGCAGCTATTCAAATACTCCCAAAAAACAAGACTACTGATGATTACATCAGTAAATCAAAGGTGTTGTATGATAAGGATGCTTCGGTTAGATTGGCGGCCCTGCTTTATTTTACAGAAAGACCAGCATCTGAATCCATTGGTAAATTGTTGTATGAACTAAGTGAAGAAAAAGATATCACCGACGATAATTGGCTCTCCAAGGCCGTATATGCGGCAGCTAATAGACATGGAGTTGGATTTATGAAAGAATATGTTGCTCAACATCCTGAAGTGGAACTAGATCGTGCTCCAAAGGTAAAAATGCAGTCAGTGGATTATGATGATTCTACTTGGAAAACGATGGAATTACCACAATATATTGAAGATGCAGGGCTTGATATCGATGGGGTAATTTGGTTCCGACGTAATTTCAGTTTTAATACTTCCGCATCTACTTACGTTTCGTTAGGCCCTATTGATGACTCTGATATAGTCTACATCAACGGGATACAAGTGGGACTTACCGAAAGCGAGTATGCTAAAAATCGTTATTATGATGTTCCGGTAAGCGTTCTGAAAAAGGGAAAAAATACAATTGCCATACGAGTAGAGGATACTGGCGGTGGTGGAGGAATTTATGGTGAACCTAAGCAAATGTATATTAGGTCTGGTAAGACAACTGTTTCATTGGCAGGTAACTGGAAGTATAAAGTTGAAACCGATTTTTCACAAAGTTCAAACAATGCCTTTGGCGGCACCTCCATTGCGGCTGTTTTTGCTAAAAACTATGAAAAAGGAGAGGATACAGATGAATTAATTATGAGTGCCGCAGATCAAGGAACGGTTATCAATATGAAGACCATTCAGAATGAAATGAAGTTTGATCTAAGTGAGTTTGTTGTCAAAGCGGGTACTACTGTTTCCCTAGTTTTTGAGAATAATGATTTTATGCAACACAACCTTCTTATTCTAGCGGAAGGAAGCCTCGAAAAAGTGGGTCTGGCAGCTGATAAGTTGGCCCAAGACCCTAACGGAGCGGATAGAAATTACATTCCAAGAATGCCAGAAGTATTGCAAGCGACAGCCTTGGTGAATCCGAGTGAAAAAGTCATTTTGCGGTTTACGGCTCCGGACAAACCTGGAGAATATCCTTATATCTGTACTTTTCCTGGACATTGGCGTATCATGCAAGGGGTAATGAAAGTGGTTAAATAAAAAAAGAATGGCTATAGAGTTGCAATACGGCGTAAGCACCTGGCTTTGGGAATCTCCTTTTAGTACTTCATCAATTTCTTTGTTTCCCAAGATCAAGGCACTGGGCTTTGATATTGTAGAGATTCCTGTGGAAGATCCTGATTTGATTGATGTAAAAACGGTGAAACGAGCATTAGATGACAATGGTTTGAAACCCACTGTTTGTGGAGTTTTTGGTCCTACAAAAGACTTTACTTCCGATGATGTTTCCTTACACGAAAATTGCTTTCAGTATATCGAAAAATGTTTCGAAATAGGCGCTCATCTTGAGGTTGGGTTTCTTGCTGGGCCCATGTATTCTGCTGTTGGAAAAGCACGAATGGTTTCTGAAGAACAGCGAAAAATAGAGTGGGAACGAGCAGTTACAAACTTGAACAAGGCCTGTCAAATAGCTTCAAAATATGGCCAACAAATTGCCCTGGAACCTTTGAATCGTTTTGAATCTGACCTGGTGAATTCGGCGGAGGATGTGGTTCGATTGGTCACGGATATAAATCACAATAGCGCGAAGGTCTTATTGGATGGTTTTCATATGACCATAGAAGAACAGAATATTCGTGAGGCGATTAATACGGCGGGTGATAAATTAATTCATGTTCAGGTTTCAGAAAATCACAGAGGTATCCCAGGTACCGGACTCACCCCTTGGGATGCATTTAGATTGGGTTTGGAAGACATTCATTATAAGGGTGCTATGGTTATAGAGAGTTTTACTCCTGAAGTTAAAGAACTAGCTGGTGCCGTATGTATTTGGAAGCACTTGGCTAAAAGTCAAGATGATTTTGCCTCGGAAGGGATTAACTTTTTAAAGAAAACATTTAATACATAAAAATGAGCGACAAAAAAATAAAGATAGCAATTGTGGGCCTTGGTTTTGGAGCGGAATTCATTCCTATTTATCAAAAACATCCCAATGCCGAAATGTATGCGATTTGTCAACGGAACAAGTCTAAAATGGATGAGATCGGGGATGCTTATGGAATAGATAAAAGATATACGGACTATAATGAATTACTTAAAGATCCAGATATCGATGCTGTTCATATCAATACACCTATTCCGAATCATGCCGAACAATCCATTGCCGCGTTAAAAGCAGGGAAACATGTGGCCTGTACAGTGCCAATGGCAACAACCGTGGAGGACTGTCGCCAAATCGTAGAATTGGTACAGGAAACGGGTTTGACCTATATGATGATGGAAACCGTAGTCTATGCCCGTGAGTTTTTATTTATGAAGGAGTTATATGAAAATGGCGATCTGGGGAAAATTCAATTTCTGAAAGCGAGTCATCAACAAGATATGGATGGGTGGCCCAATTATTGGCCAGGACTTCCCCCCATGCATTATGCCACACATTGCGTCGGCCCTGTTTTGGCACTAACGCGAGATGAGGCCGAATATGTTTCTTGTTTTGGTTCGGGAACGATTCGAGAAGAATTGATAAAAGAATACAATTCTCCTTATGCCGTTGAAACTACACATATTAAATTTCGAAATTCAGATTTAAGCGCACAGGTATATCGTTCACTTTTTGATGTTGCCCGCCAGTATCGAGAAAGTTTTGAAGTGTATGGCTCAAAGAAATCCGTGGAATGGCCGCTCATTGAAGGTAAGCCTTTGGTCGTACATACCGCCAAAAAACCAGAACCAGAGATTCCCGAAGAAATGGAAAGTCCTGATTTTGCAAAATTACTACCTAAGGAAATTCAATCTTTTACGACCCAAGGGGTATATGATACCGATGACAATACCCACCTTTCATTTACTCAGGGTGCCGGCCATGGAGGTTCGCATCCTCACCTTGTGAATGAATTTTTAATGGCACTGGTTGATGACCGTCAACCGTATCCTAATGCAGTACAATCTGCTAATATCACATGTGTTGGTATTTTGGCACATGATTCGGCAATGAAAGGAGGAGAAATTATCAGATTACCCGAGTTTACTTTAGAGGGCGATTAAAATACAAGTAAAAAAGACGATACCAGAAACTAAATGACTTTTTCATTTTCCAAATAGTTCTTATCTTTCATAAGAACCATTGTCCTGATGAATTTAAGACTTTTTCTTGCTCTAGTTTCTTTGTTGATTCATACTTGTGGTAATTGCCAAGCGGATCCAACACGGCCTAATATTTTAGTCATTATGTTTGATGATGCAGGATTGGACATGAGTGCCTATGGGAGCACGTATGTGAAAACTCCTGGCTTTGATGCTATTGCCAAACAAGGAATTCTTTTCAATAGGGCCTATACCCCAAATGCCAAATGTGCGCCGTCGAGAGCGTCCGTAATTACGGGTAGAAATTCATGGCAGTTGGATGCTGCGGCGAACCATGTCATTTACTTTCCGTCAAAATTCAAAACGTACCAAGAAGTACTTTTAGAAAACGGTTACGCTACGGGGCATACGGGAAAAGGTTACGGCCCTGCTTTGACTCTGGCCGCAGATGGAAGTCAAAGACAGGTGATGGGAGTGGCTTTTAATGAGAAAGAACTAATACCCGCTACAAATGGCATCGGATCCAATGATTACAGCGCCAATTTTGTAGACTTTTTAGATAAGGTGCCTGCTGACCAACCCTGGAGTTTTTGGTTAGGTACAATTGAGCCACATCGTGGCTATGAATATGGTAGCGGTGTTCGACTAGGTGGCAAGAATACTAGCATGATTCAGGACTTTCCGCCTTATTGGCCCGATAATGAGATTACCAGAAATGACTTGCTAGATTACGCATACGAAATAGAAGATACCGACGCACACATTCAAAAGGTTTTGAAAACTCTTGAAGAGCGAAATCTATTAGATAATACACTAGTGGTAGTCACTTCCGATCATGGAATGCCGTTTCCGAGGGTGAAGGGCAATCAATATGAAAATGCGAATCACGTGCCTATGGCAATGCTATGGAAAGGGAAGTCTGAAGTAAAGGTGGTTGATGATTATGTCAGCTTTATTGATTTAGCCCCTACTTTTTTAGAAGCTGCCGGTATTGATTGGGGGTCTTCTGGAATGCATCCGGCAACCGGGAAAAGTCTAATGAATATCATAACATCTGAAGAGTCAGGTCAAATTGAACCTGAACGCAACTATGTTTTGGTTGGTAAAGAAAGGCATGATACAGGCAGACCAAATGATGTTGGTTATCCTATTCGGGGAATTTATAAAGATACAATGCTCTATTTGAAAAATTACGAAATCGACAGATGGCCTTCGGGCAACCCGGAAACAGGATATTTGAATACGGATGGCAGTCCGACCAAGACAGAAATCTTGAATCTTCGCAGAAAAGGGACAAACAAACATTTCTGGAGACTAAATTTTGGCAAACGCAGATCTGAAGAATTATATGATATTAAGAATGACCCTTTTTGTATGAATAACTTGGCGGATAAAATAGGGTTCGCGGTATTAAAGGCACAGTTAAAGGCAGAAATGGAAGGTAAACTACTGGAGCAAAATGACCTTCGTATGAAGGGGTACGGACATCTTTATGAAGCACATCCGTTTACAAGAAACAATGATTTTTATGGTCGTTTCATGACTGGCGAAGAAACTTCATCAGATTGGATAAATGATACCGATTTTGAATCTAATTTTATTGACGGCGAAGGGAATACCCTAGAAAAGGTAAATGTTCGAAAAACTCCAAAGAACAAATAACAAGCTATTTTTTTAGCGAACTAATTTCTAATTGCTTCTCAATCCAATATTCATCGGCCTTAAAACCATAGGCAGAAGGCCTGTAATTGCCAACCAAAGTTACATTTGCTTCTGTAGGCACAGGCAATTCCATTGTCCAAAAAATGCCATTTACCAAAAGTCGGCGAACGCCATCATTTAGCATGTCCGATGCAGCGCCAATAGTTGAGGTAAAAGCTTTGCCTTTTTTACCTCCAGGAATTTGATAGCTTT
>CAZTLZ010000144.1:0-8934 GCA_964614665.1 uncultured Maribacter sp. | reverse complement strand
GGAAGAAGAAAAAAAAGAAAATTAGCCTCTTGTCCCATGATGTATATAGATGCCTTAGTAGCTTTGAATATGTTGGAATTTTTCACAGAATGGTCGGAGAACGACCCTAAATGGATAGCGGTTTTTATAATCGTAGGTGGTTGGATTTCTTGGAAAGGATATAAAGACTATAAGAAAGAAGAAAAACCTTTTAAGTTAACGGTTCATAATGCCTTGAATATTGGAAGGGATGTTTCAGGGTTATTAATACTTCTTATCGGTTTAATAAAACTTATTCAGGGGATATTCTTTAATTAATTTGCTTCTCGCCTACATTGCATATAGATGCCTTTTAGTAGCTTTGAATATGAGTGAATTTTCAATCGACTGGAACAGTTACGATTTACAAGTCTTGATATTTGGAACTATAGTAACTATAGGAATGTTATTCCTTAGTTATAAATGGTATAGAAGTTACAAAGATGATGAAGATACTGGAGAATGGTATTCCGTAATGAATGGGTGGGATATTGTTAGATGGATTGTGGCACTTGTTTTTTTAATAATGGCGATTATCTCTCAAGTCGATTTTTCCTGATTTTTTTACACACTCGCCCACATTG
This sequence comes from uncultured Maribacter sp., assembly GCA_964614665.1. Classification (GTDB taxonomy): domain Bacteria; phylum Bacteroidota; class Bacteroidia; order Flavobacteriales; family Flavobacteriaceae; genus Maribacter_C. The sequence continues at coordinate 8,332 of CAZTLZ010000144.1, read as the reverse complement.
TATATAGATGCCCTTAAATCAATAATTGAACCCCTGACATAATATGGCATAGACTCGATTTAACTTTGTCCCAAATCTTCTTAGTCATGGAAAATAAAAACTATAAGAATCGAAGCCTTTCCGATTATCGGAAACCCAGTACGGGCAATCAACAAAAAGGTTCAAGTGGCCTCGGACAATGGTTCACCTTTGGTAAAATTTATGACCGGAAGCATTTTAGAAAAAACTCCTAACCAACTATTTCCCTTACAATTCAAGATGAATGGCAACAGCTACTCCATAGCTCAAAATCTATATTTTTAGAATGGTAAGTCCATTTGCCCAACATCACATCTTTTTTTTCATTAAATTGATGGACACTAATTACGTATAACCATTAATTAAAACTTTAAACATGAAAAAATTAGTAGCAGAGTTTATCGGAACCCTTTGGTTGGTTCTTGGCGGATGTGGCAGCGCAGTCTTAGCCGCAGGTTTCCCCGAAGTGGGCATTGGTTTTGTGGGTGTTTCCCTGGCATTTGGTCTCACTGTAGTCACAATGGCCTATGCCATTGGTCACATTTCAGGTTGTCATTTGAATCCGGCAGTGTCTATCGGACTATGGATGGGCGGTCGTTTTGACGCCAAAGATTTGGTGCCTTATATTGTTGCCCAAGTAATGGGCGGTATTGCCGGAGCGGGAATTTTATATCTCATCGTTACAAATCAGGCAGGATTTGACGGCGTAGGAGGTTTTGCCGCTAATGGCTTTGGAGAGCATTCACCTGGAGGCTATACTATGACAGCAGCGCTAATAACCGAAATAGTAATGACCTTTATTTTCCTTTTCGTCATCTTAGGTAGCACACATTCAAAAGCCCCCAAATATTTGGCAGGTTTGGCAATCGGGCTTTGTTTGACCCTTATTCATTTAATAAGTATTCCTGTTACCAATACATCCGTTAACCCAGCACGAAGTACAAGTCAGGCATTGTTTGCCGATGGGGGTTGGGCAATGGGCCAGCTATGGCTTTTTTGGGTAGCCCCGATCGTAGGAGCGATTCTTGCCGGATTAGTATATAAATTTCTATCTCCCGAAAAGGATTAAAAAAATCAGTATGTTAAAATTGAAATGCATTTCGGTGAAAATCGGGATGCATTTTACATTTAATAGCGGCCTAAGGCCTATCGGTTAATCTCGCATCGCCAAGGTTTTCATGGCATCTACAAAAACATCCAACTCCTTGGTAGTAGTATAGATATTTGGCGTAATCCGACAACCTTTTACATTCGCATAATCTATGGCCACCGTAAAGATATTGAATTCATCGAGTAAGGTCTTTGCAAGATCTGCAGGTTTCATGGTGGTCACACCGACATTGGCAATACCACAACTTTTATCGGCCTCGATGGGCGTGTTCACGATGATATTCTTAACATCGCGCAGTTGATCGCTCCAGTACCGTTGCAGATAGCGCATTCTTTTTTCTTTACGCTCCATACCTATCAGTTCCAAATAATCGATGGCATCGTTCACAGCCAAATCTGTTTGCACCGGAAGTGTACCTGTATGGTTGAGGCGTTGTATCTTGTCTGGTTCTTTAACGTAATCAGCAAGTAGCGGCCAAATTTTTGGGATTTTATCTTTGGCAACATATAACATGCCAGACCCCAGTGGTACACTTAACCACTTGTGTAAACTAGATCCATAATAATCACAGTTCAATTGGGAAATATTCACATCAATATGGCCTATACAATGGGCCCCATCAACCATCACTTCTACCCCATGTTTATGTGCCATATCGCAAATTTTTCGAATTGGTAGAATATGGCCCGTAATATTTATCATATGACAGACCATCATCAATTTGGTCTTTGGAGTAATTTGTTTCTCGTAGAGCGAGACGATTTCTTCATCGGATACCGGGTGATTCGGAACAGAAACTATTTTATTGACTACCCCATAGCGTTTGGCTACCTGTTCAAAATGATCTCGCATCGAACCATAATCCTGCTTTGCGAAAATAGCCTCGTCTCCAGCTTCCCACGGATATCCGCCAATGATCATATCAAGTGATTCAGTGGCGTTTCTAGTTAAAATCAACTCTTCCGAGGAACAGCCTACGAACTTTGCCAAGCGGGCAGCCACTTTTTTCTTGTTATCCCATTGAACGGTACGCATATAGTAAGAAGCTTCGTAGTTCACCATTTTGATATGCTCTAGGTATTTATCCATCGTAGGCTTGGGAATAAAATTGTAATAGCCGTTTTCAAGATTAATGTATTCGGGTTTTAGGGCATAATCTTTTCGAATACGCTCCCAAAAAGCTTCGTCATCTCCTTGTGGATAGGGTTGTACTGCTACCGGAGTCTGTGCCTGCAAGTCCAAAGACAAAAAAGGCGAGACCAGTGCTGCCTTGCCGATATTTTTTAAAAAATCACGCTTTTTCATTAGAAGTTGGTTTTACCAACAAGGTAGTGAAAGTCGCTTTTTCTACCAATTATTTAAGTGTTGACCTATACAAAGAAAAACGAGTAACTTCACTTTATGAAATACGTTATTCTCATTTCCTTACTTTTTGGTTGTCTTGTCTCACAGGGGCAGATTCCTGATGGCTCTGACAGCACGCACGAGCGATGGGAGTACGTTTTGGAAGATACAGGAGACATCCTGCAATTAGCATTGCCCATTTCGGCCGCCGCCATGACCTTAATCAAGAAAGACTATAAAGGCACTAAAAAACTGGCTTTCTCATATGGCACTACCCTAGCGGTTACTTATTCTTTAAAATATCTGACCAAAAAAGAGCGTCCTGAAGGTAGGAATAACTTTGATTCGTTTCCGTCAGGCCATACCTCTTCAGCCTTTTCCGGAGCCTCTTTTATTCAACGAAGATATGGATGGAAATACGGGGCACCGGCTTATGTTTTAGCTACATTGGTAGCTGTAAGCAGAACTGAAGCCCCCGATGGTTACCATGACGGTTGGGATGTTTTAGCAGGGGCTGCTGTGGGCATCAGTAGCACCTACCTCTTTACGAAGCCGTTTCAGGCAGAAAAAATGAACCTTAGCCTTAGTGCTGGCAAAGATTATTACGTATTGAATTTCACCTATAAATTTTAGTCTAACTGTTCTCCCATTTAATAATTGGTTTGGTATATTTAAACTTCTAAAACCAGTCTATGCCTCTTATCATTGTTATTGGTGGAATATTGCTTTTATTCCTTTTGATAGCAAAATTCAAACTAAATGCCTTCATTTCATTTATCATCGTCTCCCTGTTGGTAGGTGTGGCAGAGGGAATGGAAGTATTAAAGGTAATCGACTCCATTCAGACCGGTTTGGGAAAAACTCTCGGTAGTCTGGTTATGATTTTGGGTCTTGGGGCCATGCTGGGAAAACTAGTCGCCGATAGTGGAGCTGCACAGCGTATTACGACCAAATTGGTTGAAAAATTTGGAAAGAAGAACATTCAGTGGGCGGTTGTGATAACTGGTTTTATAGTCGGAATTCCAATGTTTTATTCTGTGGGCTTTGTCATTTTGGTGCCATTGGTTTTTACGGTCGCCGCCACAACGAGATTACCCCTAATCTATGTCGGCCTTCCCATGTTGGCCTCCCTTTCTGTAACACATGGTTACCTTCCTCCTCACCCAGCCCCAACAGGAATTGCAGTTCTATTCGATGCGGATTTAGGTAAGACGCTGATTTACGGTATTATTGTTGCCATACCAGCAATCGTAGTGGCTGGTCCGCTATTTTCACGGACCATAAAGAATATCGAAGCTACCCCTTTAAAGGAGTTTTTGAATCCGAAAATATTGACCGATGAAGAAATGCCCGGAACCGGAATAAGCATTCTTACCGCACTTCTTCCAGTAATTTTAATAGGATTGGCCGCCCTCTTGGATTTTTTACTTCCCGATGGAAACATCATTAAAAAGATTGGGGCAATTGCAGGAAACCCGGTAATCGCCATGCTTCTTTCGGTCTTGGTCGCCATTTATACTTTAGGATTGGCGCGCGGAAGGAAAATGACCGAAATAATGAGTTCCATTTCAAGCGCCGTAGCTGGCATTACCATGGTACTCTTGATTATTGCAGGAGCAGGTGCGCTGAAAGAAGTGTTAGTCGATAGCGGTGTAAGCGATTATATTGGAGATATGCTCAAGGGTTCTACCATTTCTCCCATAATCCTGGCATGGCTTATTGCCACTGCTATCAGAGTATGTGTGGGTTCGGCCACCGTTGCAGGATTAACTGCCGCCGGAATCGCCCTGCCCCTATTATCAGGCACCGATGTAAGTCCAGAGTTGATGGTTTTGGCCATTGGTTCAGGTAGTTTGATGTTATCACATGTAAATGATGGTGGCTTTTGGTTGTTCAAAGAGTACTTCAATCTCTCGGTAAAAGACACATTGAAAACCTGGACAGTCATGGAAACAACGGTAGGTGTAATGGGGCTTATAGGAGTATTGGTATTGGATATATTCATTTAAAAATAATAGTATGGAATCACCTTCAGAACGAATCGAAGCATTAGGATTGGTTTTACCACCTGCACCGCCCCCCGCAGGATTATACAAACCCGTTTTGGTTGTAGATAATTTTCTTTATGTCTCCGGACAAGGATGTATGCGAAAGGATGGCACCTTGATTGTAGGCCGTGTGGGAGATACCCTGACTTTGGAAGAAGGAAAAGCAGCGGCTCGCCAAACCGCGCTAACTATGTTGGCAACCATCACAACACATTTTGGGGATGTCAATCGAATCAAAAGACTGGTCAAAACCTTGGGTATGGTCAACTGTACTCCCGATTTTGGTGATCAGCCCTTGGTCATCAATGGGTTTAGCGAACTTATGGCCGATGTATTCGGAAAAGATAACGGCGTTGGGGTCAGAAGCGCAGTGGGAATGATGCTTCCCGGTGGCATTGCTGTTGAAATCGAAGCCATGTTCGAACTTCATAAATAAGTTTCGTATGAGTAGTTTAAACTGGTATGAGATTTCCGATACCACCAATCTTATCTCCCCTTCATTGTTGGTCTATCCTGATCGAATTGAAAAGAACATTGAGGAAATGAAATCGATAGTTGATGATGTTCAACGACTACGACCTCATATCAAAACCCATAAAACAGCTGAGATCATAACCTTGCAAATGCAGCATGGCATTCAAAATTTCAAATGCGCAACCATTGCGGAAGCAGAATTATTAGGCATTTGTGGTGTGGATGAAATTCTCTTGGCGATGCCTTTGGTAGGGGCTAATATTTTAAGATTTGCCCAATTGACGGAAAAATTTCCAAACGCTGGGTTCTCAACCTTAGTGGATAGTGTGAAAGCCCTTGAAGAGATTGCCGCAGTCGCTTCAGAGAAAAAGATTAGTATTCAGCTATGGATGGATATCAATGTTGGTATGAATCGAACAGGAATTGTACCCAACGAAAAGGCGGCAGCTCTTTTCCAACAAATTAATGATAATCCCTATCTAGAGGCAAAAGGATTCCATGTTTACGATGGACACCTTCGTCATACAGAATTTACCGCTCAGAAAGAAGCTGTCGATACTGCATTCGAACCAGTAATGGCATTGAAAAAAAGCATTGAAAAACAAGGGGTTGAAGTAAAGAATATTGTTGCAGGTGGTTCACCTTCATTTCCAGTGCATGCCCAAAGAGGAACCGTGGATGTAGCTCCTGGCACAACCCTTCTCTGGGATGCCCGATATGGTGAGCTTTTTCCATACATGCACTTTCAACCTGCGGCCGTTCTATTCACCAGAATTATCAGCAAACCAGCACCGAATACGCTTTGTTTTGATATCGGTCATAAGTCAATTGCACCCGAAATGGATTTTCCCCGTGTGCAATTTTTGAATCTCCCAGATAGTGAACAAATCAGTCAGAGCGAAGAACATCTTGTGGTCAAGGTAAAAGATGGAAATATTTATGAGGTTGGTGAAGGTTTTTATGCTCTGCCAATGCACGTATGTCCGACGGTTGCCAAATATGAGACTCTGCAAGTTGTGAAAAACGGAAGTATCGTTGACGAATGGAAAGTGGCTGCTAGAAATCAAAAAATAACTATCTAAACATGTTCATATTCGATGCCCATTTAGACCTTGCCATGAATGCCCTTGAGTGGAACCGTGATCTACGATGGCCTGTTCACGACATCCGCGAAAGCGAAAAAGGCATGATCGACAAACCTGACCGAGGTAACAATACAGTTTCTTTTGATGCCATGCGGAAAGGGAATATAGGTCTTTGTGTTGCGACACAAATTGCGCGTTACGTACATAAGAACAATTCACTGCCAGGTTGGAATTCACCTCAGCAAGCTTGGGCACAAACACAAGGTCAACTAGCTTGGTACAAAGCTATGGAAGAAACTGGTGAGTTGACCCCGATCACCAACCTAAAAGAGCTGAACACTCATCTTGAAAATTGGAACAACAGTACGGGTGAAAAGAAACCTATTGGTTATATCTTGAGTTTAGAGGGGGCAGATTCCATTATCACAATTGAGCATCTTGAGCGTTCATACGAGCAAGGTTTACGAGCTATTGGGCCAGGGCACTACGGCCCAGGAACCTATGCCCATGGGACAAATTCCGTGGGTGGCATTGGTACAAAAGGAAAAGAATTGCTAAAGGAAGTCGAGCGTCTGAATATGATTTTGGATGCTACACATTTGTGCGACCAAAGCTTTTGGGAGGCCATGGATGTATATCATGGTGCTGTTTGGGCTAGCCATAACAATTGCAGAAAACTAGTAGACCACAACCGTCAGTTCTCAGATGAGCAAATCAAAGAATTGTTACAGCGAAAGGCTGTAATAGGGATGGTCTTGGATACTTGGATGATGGTGCCGAATTGGGTAAGAGGCGAATCAACTCCCCAATCAATGGGCGTCACACTTCAACAAATGGCCGACAACATTGATCATATTTGTCAATTGGCAGGCAATGCATTACATGTTGGCATTGGCACGGACCTAGATGGTGGTTTCGGCAAAGAACAATCTCCAGCAGACATGGATACCATTGCCGATTTACAGCAGGTACCACAAATACTGAAAGAAAGAGGGTACTCTCAAACGGATGTCGAAAATATCATGCACGGTAATTTTTTACGATTTCTAAAAACAAATTGGAAATGAACAGAAGGCAGTTTGCAAAACTATCGGCTATCGGCTCAATAGGAACTTTACTTTTTGGTTGTAATGCTAAGACTGGTTTTCCATTTAAAAAGAATCAGGTGATTGCCTGTTTTGGAGATAGCATAACTTTCGGGGGAGGTAATGGATATGTAGAAATGCTACAAAAATTGGCGAATGAAAAAAGGCCAGAACTAAATCTAAGGTTCAATAATTTCGGTAAAAGCAGTGAGACCATCACTGGGCTTACAGAAGCCGAACATCCAGGTCCGAGGCCATATCTTTTTGAAAGGTTGGATGAAGAGCTGAATAAAGAACCCGTCGATTTTGCTCTTTTTTGCTACGGAATCAACTGTGGAATTTACGGAAAGCCATCTCAAAAATTGTTCGATAGTTTCAAAATAGGAGTATACTCCTTTCTTGAAAAAATGGGTCAGCGCAATATCAGAACCATCCTTTTGACACCCCCGCCACTTGCCTTGGATGTTAATTCGAATGTTGATTCCCAGACCACTAAGAGACCTTACGGATATCTGAATCCTTATCCGAAGTACGAGGAAGAAGTACTTCAAGAATTTAAACAGATAATACTTGATATCGAGCATAGCGCTCTACTAGCCTCCATTGATATACATGAAGTGCTTTTAAAAAATCAAGACCTATGCTATGAGGATGACCCCATTCATCCGAATTTGACCGGTCATCGATTGATTTCAGAGACAATCGTCGAAAACTTAGGGATTTAACAACCTTTTAAGTCCGTCTGGCAGGGTATTTGTTATTTTTGGGGCAACAAATCGACTTAAAAATCAATGAATTCCAAGATAATTTTCCTCATCTTTTTATTGTTGCCATTTTTTGGATGGTCACAAGAAGACCTTCCTTCCAAGCCACTGAAAATTGAGGCGGCCAATAAATTGGACGAAAAAGGCAAGAAGGACAAGGGAACCGCCCTACGTATTCCTGATGCTATAAAAAACAAACCCAACATCAATTTTGATGATTCTCTCAAGGGTAGAAAGCCAGTAAAAATGCTACCTGAAAAAAAGTTGCTTCAAGCGGGCCATAAAATGAAGATCGACCCTAAGGTTGGCCCTAGAACGGCAAAAGAAGGTTCAAAAGACCACTTCCCAGACCAAAACCTTGGAGAAATAAAAAGTAATGGCAAGTTTGTAGGCATTGTTTGCC
>CAZTLZ010000143.1:0-8998 GCA_964614665.1 uncultured Maribacter sp. | reverse complement strand
CCCCCGAAGCATCGGGGCTGGAGGCACCACAATAGATCCCCGCAAAAGCGGGGATTTTTTGTTTACCAGAATATCAACATGCACTATCTCTACATTATCCATAGCGAAACATTAAATAGATACTATATTGGAGAATCCCCTAACGTCCTCAACAGATTGGACCAACACAATTCCCACCATTTCAAAAAAGGGTTTACCAAAGGGGCCCAAGACTGGAAAATTGCACTCTCAATCCATTGCAAAAGTCGGGAGGATGCATTTTTCTTGGAAAAATTCATCAAACGGATGAAAAGTAAAAAGTTCATCGAAAAAGTCATTGAAAATCCGTCGATTTTAGAAGACATTCTCACCAAAAGATGACAATGCCCCCTGGTTCCCCCGAAGCATCGGGGCTGGAGGCACCACAATAGATCCCCGCAAAAGCGGGGATCTATTGTTTTATCCTTGTTTTAACCACCTACCACATTGCCTCAACTAAGGTTCTGATTTCTTCTTCCTTTTTCTGGCTTTCTATTATTTACCCTTAAAACCTAGTCATTCACCTCCTTTAATCAACTTTAATCTAGACCTCCAAAAAGCCTGAGGTTCCATCTCAACTAATATACTTGCGCTTGGTCTGCCTTCTCTGCAAATAAACAGGCTTATCAGCCTTTTCAACAAATTAAATACATTTTAGGGGCTTAACATACCCACCTTTGTAGTCAACCAATAAATATCTACCTATGTCAACAATTTTACTTTTAAAAGAAATTTATGCCAATAGTTTTAAAAACCTAGGCAACTATTTCGTAAAACACTATTTCAAATTTTTTGCATGGTTCAGCTTTGTAATGTTCATAGTGGTTTTATACGCCTTTATTTTTAGGATATCAACCGGTTTTGCTTTTGATTAGTCCGTAGGACTGTGAATAACCAAAATTTGATATTGACTATTTGCATTTGTAATCAGATGCTTGGTGATACGTGTCGTAGTTTTATAATCACCATCTAATCCATCCCTGAATAATCATATGGCAAACCACAACTTTAGATAGTTGTGGTTTTTTTGTTTCTTTACCTTAAACTCTTTAAGCTAGAACATGAGTATCAAAAACTTGAGAATGCTCTTCAAAAAAGACCTCCACAAACTCAAAGCTGAAGTAGACGCATACACCAATGAAGATAAGCTATGGGCTACTGCGGACGGAATTTCAAATTGTGGCGGCAACCTTTGCCTACATCTCGTAGGAAACCTAAATGCGTTTATCGGCGCAGAACTTGGCAAATCAGGCTATATTCGCCGGCGAGAACTTGAATTTTCTCAAAAAAACATCCCAAGGGCAACATTAATTTCTCAAATAGAGGAGACCATTGCAATTGTGGACAGTACGCTAGAAAAACTATCCGAAGCCGATCTGCTAAACGAATACCCAATTGCGGTTTTCAAAGAACCAATGACCACAGGTTATTTTTTAATGCATTTGGCGACTCATCTAACCTATCACTTGGGGCAGGTCAATTATCACCGCCGATTATTGGATCAATAAAACAAGACATTGAACTATTTAGATAACAACACTCCTATCTCTGAGCTTCAAGACTACTTGAGAGCTAAAGGCTGGCTGGATTCCAACGAGGAAATTTCATCCATAGAAAAACCAGGCGAGGGCAACATGAATGTTGTTCTACGAATCAAAACAAACCACCGATCCTTTATTTTAAAACAATCAAGGCCCTTTGTTCAAAAGTACCCACAGATTGAAGCTCCTCTAAATCGCATCTCGGTAGAGCATCAATTTTATAGAGCCTTGCAAGACAATGCACTACAACTTCACCTTCCCAAGATTCTTGGATATGATCGTGGCGAGTATATTCTTATCATGGAAGATTTGGGTCACTGCGAGGATATGTCTTCGATTTATTCCAGTCGCATCATAGATAAAACTAATTTGAAAAAATTGGTCAAGGCCCTTGTACGTGTTCATAAAAATGAAGTGCCGCCTGATTTCCCAGAGAATTTAGAAATGCGCCAATTAAACCACCAACACATATTTGCACTTCCTTTTCTGGAAGACAATGGTTTTCAATTGGATTCGGTTCAAGATGGATTGCAAGAACTTTCAATGTCTTACAAACAGGATGAAAACCTAAGATCAGTAATCAACACCATTGGGAATATGTATCTCTCACCAGGTAAAATACTATTACACGGTGACTATTACCCTGGAAGTTGGATGACCGAAGCGGAAAACTTGTATATCATTGATCCTGAATTCAGCTTTGTCGGTTTTGCAGAGTTCGATTTGGGTGTGATGGCAGCCCATTGTATCATGGCAACCTCCGATGAGGTCTATCTCGATACCATTTTTGATATATATGATGGCAATGTTGACAAATCATTGATGGCAAAAGTTGTCGGAATTGAAATCATGCGTCGTTTGATCGGCTTGGCTCAACTACCTTTAGATAGGACTCTTGTCGAAAAAGAGTATCTTTTAGAACTTGCTCGAAAAATGGTTCTGTCATGAAAAAAATACTACTAGCCACATTAAGCATATTGGTTCTCTCTGAGGCATGCAAAGAATCAGGTTCGGAAATCGAAATTAACAGCCCTGTAAAAACCGCCTTCGCTTCAGATACGATCAACTTGTCTAAAGAACAACGTTACGACAAGATATTAGGAGCTTTAGTGGGTTCGGCCATTGGTGACGCTATGGGGGCATCTACAGAAATGTGGCACCGTGATGCAATTCAATTGAAATATGGCTATATCACTGGACTCACACCCGCTGTTCGTGAGCAATCTCCTGAAGGAACCTGGGAGCATAATCTGTTGGCCGGTGCAACTACGGACGACACCCGTTGGAAGTATTTCATGGTTAAATACCTATCCTCTCACAAAAGTAATAGGAATGCCGCTTCCTTCTCAAAATTCATTAGTGATTATTATGGTGATTTGGCCAAAACCTTAGGTAAAGCTAAAATAAGAACAGATCCTGATTTACTTGACGATCAAAACGAAAAAATAGATTGGATTAAAGAATGGGCAAGGGTAGCCTTGGCCTATCAAAAAAGTCCTGAAGCTTATCAAAAAGCTCAAAATCGTTTTTATGGCGGTGAAATGTCATGCGCGGGTCAATTGTATACACCCATGTTCGGATTGGTAGCCAATAATCCCGAGGAAGCCTACAATACTGCCTACGAACATACGCTATTTGATTTAGGCTATGCCAAAGATATTTCTGCTTTGGTCTCCGCTATGACGCAAATGGCAATGCGAACCAAAAACATGGATTCAATTATAAATGTGGCAACTTTTGTGGATCCCCACGGATATCAAGACAGTAGATTAGTTGGGCGTATTTCTTATGCCACTGCCGATGCCGTTGTAAAAAATGTTCTGCGCATAAAACAATTGGTGTTAATTGATTCTTTGGTTGTAAAAGACACATTGACTTTCAAACTGCCCAAAGGATTTCCTGATACTCAAAAAGACTGGGTTCGTCAAGAAATGGCCTATCAAATGCTTGAAAAAGATGAAAAAGCCATTGCCTTTCATTCAGGTGAGATTTGGCAAATTTTGATTACAGGACTTCAATTCGGAGAAGGTGATTTTGAAAAAACCATACAGTTCATTGTTAATTACGGTCGCGACAATGATACCGTTGCCGCCGTCGCGGGTATGATTCTTGGAGCTAAAAATGGCTACAGCAATTTACCAAAAACTCTTCGTGAGGAAGTCGTTAAAGTGAGTCGAGAACAAATCGGTATTGATTTGGAGGCAATGGCCGAAGAAATGATCAACCAATAACTACCAAATACCCCTTACCGGACTCACGGTAAAATCATTTATGGTAATTGAGTTACTAGATGCATTTGAAAAATATAGTTCATTATAATTTTCACTTGGAAAGAGTTGTGCGGTCATCACATATTGGCCCTTATTTAAAAATACCTCAATGGACGAGGCATCCATCAAAATACGCACTTCAAACTCTCCCCCGGGCAAATCAGGTATGGGCATTTTTTGAATGCTTTTTCCAAAATCTGCCTGAAAATCAACTTCCCCAGAGGTATTCCTGCTCAAGAGAAAAGTATTTTCCTCCACATTAAAACCCAACAATAGGGTCTCCTTTAAATTATTCTGAAAACCAATTGACAAATCCTGAAGAGTTGTTCTGAATCTAACTTCTGCTTGATTGAAATTGTCGTAACGTAAGGCCTTCCTATCTTCTTTTTCGATAGTTAGATCTGTAGGTTGTGCATCTTCAATAATCGTTTTCAGATTTGCAACTGGATAATTGAACAGACCATAACCATCCCCAATTTTTTGAAGGGTTAATTTTCGTGGTACTGTCATGGCACCTCGCCATATTGACGTAGGTGTGTGTTCGGCGTATACCCAATTGCTCATCCACCCTATGAAAATACGGTCTTCTTTAGGGTCGTTTTCATATATATCTTTATTATAATCCTTGGGAAGCACATTATAAGTAACACCTGCGTAATTATCCATTCCCCAATCCAACCACTTAATCTCAGTTTGGTCGGTAGTAAATTTTTCCCCATCAAAATCTCCGACAAAATATTGTGTGCCACTACCGCCATTTGGAGCACCAGGATTAATACTTATCAGAAGTACCCACTTCTCTTCATTACTGTTTTCGACTTTTAAAGGAAATAAATCAGGACATTCCCAAACACCTCCATGAGCTCCATTGTCTTTTCCGAATTCGCTCAATTTAGACCAATTCTTCAAATCATCTGAATTCCATAGTTGTAAATGATCTCCCGCCACCAAACTCATAACCCATTGCTGTTTTTTCTCATCCCAAAAAACCTTGGGGTCCCTAAAATCTTTTATCCCATCATTACCCATTACAGGATTACCCTCGTACTTTTTCCATGTTTCGCCATTATCCAAACTATAGGCGATGCCCTGTGTTTGGTAGTCTTTCCTACCTGCCTTTTCACCTTCTATCAAGTGGTATGTAAAAATTGCAACTAAAGGAGGGTTATCAACCGTACCGAATCCTGAGGTATTGGCAAAATCTAGCACGGCACTTCCTGAAAAAATCAATCCGTGTTTATCTGGATAAAGTGCAATGGGTTTGTGTTTCCAGTGTATCAAATCTTTACTTGTAGCATGACCCCAATGCATAGGCCCCCAAACGATGTCTTCTGGGTAGTACTGATAAAACAGATGATAAATTCCCTTATGATACACCATTCCATTAGGGTCGTTCATCCACTTTTTTTCAGGTGAAAAATGAAATTGAGGTCTGTAAGGTTCGCTATAATAGTCCGTCATAGTGGTATAGGAGGGGATAGTTAGTTCCTTTTCTTTACAAGATGCCAAAAATAGTGGTAAAAAGACAACTGCTAAAACTTTTCTAATGTCCATAAATTTTATGGTTCAAGTGTTTTATGAAATCAAGAAGCCTCCCCTAAAATAGTATCTTTGTACTTAATTATCTAAAAAATGGCATGAGATTCCTTTTTTCAGCAATAACACTCCTTACCATCACATTTTCGGCTTCCGCACAGAAAAAGTTAGAGCGTACATTAAGACAATTAAATTCTGAAAGTGTGCCCTATATATATGTCAATGAGCTTCAATCCGCAGAAGGGAATACAATTTTGGATACCCGAAAAAAAGAAGAATATGACGTAAGCCATCTTAAAGGTGCTGTTTGGGTAGGCTACAAGAGTTTCGCCAAAGATTCCGTAACACGCATAATCACCGATAAAGATACTCCCATCGTGGTTTACTGTTCTATTGGCGTCCGTTCAGAGGATATTGGCGAAAAGCTGCAAAAAGCAGGTTTTACCAATGTGAAAAATTTATATGGAGGGATTTTTGAATGGAAAAACCAAGGAAACCCCGTGTATAGAAAAAATCTAGAAACGGACAGCGTACACACTTTCAACAAACAATGGGGGAAACTTTTGAACCGTGGCATCAAAATTTATGATTCTGAAAAAAACGATTAAGCCCTTGCTTTGTCCATTTCGTTAACCATTATCAGTTCATGAGCATTATTCTACCAAAACAAAAAAAGAAAGAACAAGCATCGGTACATTATCACAATGTTGCCTCAAAGAATCTTCTGTTGATTTTTACTAGAAACCCGGTTCTGGGAAAGTGTAAAACGCGTTTAGCGGCGACCGTCGGAGACGAAAGTGCCTTAGACATCTATAAGTTTCTATTGAATCATACAGCTGAGTTGACCAAAGAGGTGAACGCTGCAAAACAGGTTTGGTATTCCGAGGAAATCTGGGAGAATGATATGTGGGATATAACTGTGTTTAACAAAAAACTTCAGCAAGGGAGTCACCTCGGTGTTCGTATGGCCCATGCTTTTCAAGAAGGTTTTGCCGCAGGTTTTGAACGTATTATTGTCATTGGAAGTGATATGCATGATCTCACCACTACCGATATCAACAATGCATTTGACTTGCTGAAAAGCAACACTTTTGTCATTGGACCTGCAGATGATGGGGGTTACTATTTACTTGGTATGACCTCTTTCAATAGCGCAGTGTTCGCAAATAAATCATGGGGGACCGAGACTGTTTTGCAAGACACGTTAAACGATTTAAAAAATAGCAATGTACACTTGTTGGATACTAGGAATGATGTTGACCTTTATGAAGACATTAAAGACATTGAAGCCTTTCAACCTTATCTAAAAAATCTATGAGATTAACTGAAAAACAACTACAAGAATCAACTGCCTATCTAAAAAGTAAGGGATTCGAAGCACCTGAAATTGGTATTGTTCTAGGAACAGGTCTGGGCAAATTAGCGGATGAAATCAAAGACCCTATTGTAGCGCATTACAATCAGATTCCTTTCTTTCCCCTGGCAACGGTCGAATTCCATTCGGGACAGTTGATTTATGGCAATTTCGAAGGAAAGAAGGTTGTGGTAATGCAAGGCCGTTTTCATTTGTATGAGGGCTATGACCTAATGGATGTTACCTACCCGATTCGAGTAATGCACCTCTTAGGCATTAAGAAATTATTTATCTCCAATGCCTCCGGTGCTATTAATCTCAACTTCAAAAAAGGTGATATGATGCTCATAGAGGATCATATCAACTTGCAAGGAAGTTCGCCTTTGGCTTTCAAAAATGTAGTTCAATTTGGCGATCGGTTTGTCGATATGCTTGAACCCTATGATCTTGTTATGCGTTCAAAACTCATAGCAATTGCCGAAAGAGAAGGTATTTCACTTCAAAGAGGTGTCTATGCTTCAGTCTTCGGCCCTCAGCTCGAAACCAAGGCCGAGTATCGCATGCTTAGAATTATTGGAGCCGATGCTGTTGGCATGAGTACGGTGCCCGAAGTAATTGTTGCCAATCATTTACGACTACCCATTGTAGCAGTGTCTGTTTTGACTGATGAGTGCGACCCAGACAATCTACAACCTGTTAATATTCAAGAAATTATAGATATAGCTGAAAAAACAGAACCTAAAATGGTCAAATTATTCAGGGAATTGATAAAGGAGATTTAAGAAGATTAAATATAGGGTGATAAATGGCAAACTTAAATTATCGCCCCAAACAAACAACAAACGCATAAAAAGCATGAGTTATTTAGAAGCAACTAACGATTTATACAAAGAAGCAGCCCTAACCCCTGATGTTGGACTTTGCTGTACCACCAATCCGATTTGGCAATTTCCTGGCTTGTCGATTCCTAAAATAATGCAGGAAATGAACTATGGTTGTGGGAGTACTGTATCTGCTCAAGACCTTGTCAACAATCCTAAAGTGCTTTATGTTGGTGTCGGAGGTGGGATGGAATTGCTACAGTTCTCTTATTTCTCAAGACAAAAAGGTGGGGTCACAGGTGTTGATGTAGTTGATGAGATGTTAGAGGCTTCGAGAGAGAATTTTAAAATCGCTGAAGAGGAAAACGACTGGTTTAAAAGCGAATATGTCAATTTAGTCAAAGGTGATGCTCTGAACCTTCCTGTTGAAGCTGAAAGTATAGACGTTGCCGCTCAAAACTGTCTTTTCAATATTTTCAAAATGGAAGATTTGAAAAAGGCCGTTGCTGAAATGTATCGGGTCTTAAAACCTCACGGAAGATTGGTTATGAGTGACCCAACATGCGAGCAGCCCATGAATGATACCCTTCGTAATGATGACCGGTTGCGCGCACTTTGTTTAAGTGGAAGTATTCCCATTAAAGATTATGTCAAAGTCTTAACAGATGCCGGTTTTGGAACCATTGAAATCAGAGCGAGAAAATCGTATCGTGTACTTTCTCCAAACCATTACCCCACGGACGAACTTATATTCATCGAATCAATAGAAATTGCGGCCATCAAGGATCCCATGCCGGAAGACGGACCATGCATGTTTACCGGTAAAACAGCGATTTATTATGGTGATGAAGAGTACTTTGATGATAAGAAAGGCCACATTCTGATGCAAAATCAACCGCTTGCCGTATGTGACAAAACCGCAGCTGTCTTAGGCAAAGCAAGTAACGAAATACATATTAGCGAAAGTACATGGCATTATAATGGCGGTGGTTGTTGCTAATGCTTGTTCAATGAAGACATCAAGCCCCAAAATAAGTGTTATTATCCCAGTTTTGAACGAGGAAAGCTGCATTGCTCGTGTTCTGAGATTTTTAAAGGAGAACAGCAATCCGGCCAACATCAGCGAAATAATAGTGGTCGACGGGGGCAGTTCTGACACCACAGTGGAAATCGCTTCACAATTAGGGGCTAAGGTTATTCTTTCTCCAAAAGGGAGAGCCAAACAGTTAAATCTGGGAGCAAAAAAATCGCAAGGTAAAATTCTCTATTTTCTACATGTTGATACGCTTCCTCCGAAAAGTTTTGATAAATCAATCATAAATGCCGTACAGCATGGAAATGAAGCTGGTTGTTTTAGAATGAAGTTCGATAGTTCTAGCAGGTTCCTAGCATTTTTCGCATGGTTTACCAAATTGAATTTCAAAGTTTGTCGTGGTGGAGATCAATCCCTTTTTATCA
>CAZTLZ010000142.1:0-9088 GCA_964614665.1 uncultured Maribacter sp. | reverse complement strand
ATAATTCATTGCGGTTCTGTGCCTCACCAAAGTTAGTTTTGTAAATTGCGGCTGGATTTTTGGTCGGAATCTACCCTCTGGAAAATTCGACAACCAATACCAAGTAAACATACAAACCTAGACTGTTACCAATCAACAGAATGGGTGAAAAATCAAAAAATGCCAGTACAGAATTTACCAGAAATTTTTTCAAAAAACAAGGATAAAGATTTAGACCTCTTCGTTCATGATTTTAAAATGACAGATGATATTTTTAAAAGCAAAGTGAATTTAAGTTTACATATGTTCAGCTTTTTGCAAAAAGGAAAAAAACAGGTACACTTCGCAGATTCATCCGTAGCCGTTAATCGGAAACAATCTCTATTAATAAAAAAAGGAAATTGTTTATGGTCAGAATTGTTAGATAATGATAATGTTTATTATTGCAAACTCTTTTTTTTCTCTGAATCAAGGCTCAAGGGTTTTCTAAAAAAGCACGGTAAGATTTCCCCAAATGAAGAAGAGACCCCTTCTTATTTCGTCATTGAAAATGATGATTATATCCATTCCTATTTAAATTCGCTTTCAATCATCAATAGTGTTCCTACCATTTTTTCAGAAAATCTACTATCCATTAAATTTGAAGAATTGATGCTTTATTTAGTAAATAAGTATGAGAAATCGTTTGAAGAATACCTGCTATCGTTGATTTCTACAGAGCGTTCTACTTTCAAGAATATTGTAGAAAAAAATGTCTATTCAAATTTAAAAGTTGACGAAATCGCCTTTTTATGCCACATGAGCCTTTCTACTTTCAAACGCAACTTTGTCAAAGAGTATAAGACTACTCCAGGTAAGTGGTTTCAAGACAGGCGGTTGCGAAGAGCCAAAGCGTTATTGACAGAAGGAGAGTCAAAAGCATCGGATATTTATATGGAGGTTGGCTACAATAATTTATCAAATTTTAGTGCTGCTTTTAAAAACAAATTTGGTAAAAGTCCAAATTTATTAGAGTCTTAATGTTGACCTTTTTTCATAAGTGATTGACCTTAATCCGTTACTTTGACAAACCACTGTTCTACTATTTTTGCCGAGTAATAGATTTAAAAGTCATTAAAATTAAAACCATGAATATTACTTTAGAGCAAGCGGAAAAAATGATTACTGCTGCAAAACAAAAATCAATTGGTCTGGACACAAAAATGAACATCGCAATTGTAGACGCCGGAGCGAATTTGGTAGCTTTCGCCAGAATGGATGGAGCTTGGTTGGGTTCGTTGGACATTGCCATCAAAAAAGCAAAAACTTCTCGGTTTTTTGATATGAACACAGGAATTATCGGAGAACTATCGCAACCAGGTGGCTCACTTTACAATATTGAACATTCAAACAATGGATTAATTACTTTCCCTGGTGGAATGCCTATCAAAAATGATAGCGGTGAAGTAGTTGGAGCAATTGGAGTAAGTGGGAGTACAGTGGAAAATGACCATGCCGTAGCTGAAGCAGGCATAGCCGTTTTCTAGAACCTTTCTGATACTTAGAAAAACAAGTTTAGAGGGTAGTTATCGTATGATAGCTACCCTTTACTATTAGCAAAAAGGAATCGTTGAGCTAAATAATCGACTTTGGAGTGTGAAAAATTCAATATCCTTTTTCATGTATAAGCGTTTCACATTTTTGTCGCAGTCTATGAAGCACCGAGCTATATTCTGAATATCCTGCTAGATTTTTTATTTCCTTTGGATCTTCCTTTAAATTGTATAGTTCTTCATGAGTCTTGTGGTCAACATATCTAAAGTATTTCCATTCTTCCGTACGAACACCTTCACTTGCCGGTATATGCTCGAAATTCCAAAGATGCTCAATAAGAACAGTATCCCTCTTAAATATTTGAGTCGGATTATTGACCATGGGCAATAGGCTTTTGCCATGCCAACTTTTGGGTTGAGGCAATCCGGCAAAATCTAAAATGGTCGCCGGTACATCTACATTCAATACCATTGCTGAAATATCATGGTGTGTTTTTCCCCTAGGATCATAAATTATCAAAGGCACACGAATTGAATTGTCGTACAACAGCCATTTCCCTGCTAATTGACGTTCCCCTAAAAAATAACCGTTATCGCCCATCAAAATAATAACCGTATTCTTAGCAAGCCCCCTCAATTTGAGTTGTGCACGTATTTTTCCGATTTCCCGGTCTATACCGGAAATCATTCTATAATACCCTTTTACACTGTGTTGATATTTATCAGGTGTGTCATAGCGCCAATGCCAGCGGACTCGATTAAATCCAGATTGCACAAATTTAGGTTGCTCATCGAAGAAATTATCTTCTCCTAAATCAGGCCTGGGCATCTCAATACCACTAAGTAATCCATTGGATTCTTCCTGCCAGAAATATTGGTCCTCCGCATTATCATGGGCATGGGGCGCACTAAAACTCAAAGACAGACAAAAAGGCACTTCCACTGAGACGTCATCTATGAAATCAAGAGCTTTCTGGCCAGTATAGCGGGTCAGGTGAACAGAATCTTTACCAAGCATTTTATAATTGTAGCCTCTTTTATCAGGAAATCTACCATTACGGTCGTAGGATTCGTATCTGTCAAACTGTTTTTCCAAACTATCATAACGAACTCCATACTTGCCATAAAAGGCAGTTTGATAACCATTATTTTTCAATATGGTCGGGTAAGAAACGTTCATGAACCCTGGTTCAATGCCATTACTCGAAAAATCATAACGATGCTTACGTTCATACAGTCCTGTTAAGATACTTGCCCTACTGGCGGCACAAATGGGCGTTGTGACCATTGCATTTTTGAAATAGACTCCGGTTTTCGCCAGTTGGTCCATTTCAGGTGTATGAATCAATTTATTCCCCGCATAACCAAGCGCATCATAGCGTTGGTCATCTGTTAGGATAAAAATGATATTCGGAGGTTGTAAATTTTCAGGAACAGATTCCATTGAATTTTTGCACCCATAGAACCAAATAAGAAGAATTGCCAAACCAAAAAATCGAATTTGACTCATCTTAGCGATTTTTCAAGCGAATATTTCGATATTCCACTTTCATCGGTGGCCCGACATGCACCTGTACACCTAATTTGCCAGACAATTTTCTGTTAATACTATCATTATCCAACACCTCGCTCATTAAAATACCATTGACATAATGCCGCAAGTGGTTTCCTTTTGCAATCAAATGAACTTCGTTCCAATCTTCGAATTTGACTTTCAATTTGAGTGAATCGGATTCCCCTTGAGATGATAGTATTTCCCTACTTTGCCAACAGTTCTTTTTAACGTTAGCTCTCAATGAACCCACTTCTTCAGGATTATCTTGAGATGATACGATTACATTTTCACCCCTGTAGGCCAATGTAGTGCGTTTGCGTTCTTCATAGTTTTGACCCGTATATCTGATTTTCCCATCGATATCAGCCTGATAACCTCGAAGAGCAAAAGGAATACTATCTAGTAGTTCGCTTCTATAATTGATACCGCTATTTCCTGCTTCGGCGATGCGAAATTCCAACTTTAGTTCAAAATCACTAGGTTCTCCGCCCTCCCAAATGATGAAAGTGTTCTTTTTTAAAAGTGTGGTTGGAGTAACCTCACCAATCAAATTTCCATTTTCAACGCGCCAATAAGTAGAATCCCCGTACCAGCCATCCAAGGTTTTGCCATCAAAGATTTGAACAAAGCTATCATCCGTAGTGATTGTAACCGACTGGTCTACTTCAGGAGGTGCTGCTTTTTTTTCTTTACAGGTAATTAGTGTTATCGACAAGTATATCAATACTTGAAAGTGCCATAATTTTTTGCTCGTCTGCATACTCTAAAGGTTTTAAATTTCAAAAAGGCAGGTCTCTCATTTTTTATGACCCTGAATTATAAATTCAGCCATTGCCTAAACTCTGCTGCCCTATTTTTGCTAATGATAATATCAACGGTAGAATCAGGGCTGACCAGTATTTTCAATTGGTTGTTTCCGTACTTAACAATTTTGTCGATTGCCGAGATGGCGATTATACATTGTCTGTTGGCCCTAAAAAAATAACTATTATCCAAATTGCTGAACAATTCATCAAGGCTCAGGTTGGTTGTAGTTCTCCGACCATCGATTCGAATAACATAAGTAATGTTATTTTCAGTATAGATATGTGCAATTTCTTCAGTCGCCACAGGTAATAACTCATTCCGAACATAGGTAAGAATCCGTTTCTTTGATTTTTGGCTATTCTTGTTTGAACTTTTAGGCAGTTGTTCACTAACCTTTTGTTGGTAATCACCTACCGCCCGATTCAATTTTGATAGATTGATAACCTCATCTTCCAATTTCTGGTTCTTAAGCTCCAAGCGCTTTTCATAACTACTACCGATAAGACGTACTACGATGATAAACGATAGGATAACCACTAAGCCCATAATCAATAATATGGTCATTAATTCAGTACGCAGTTGCTGCGCCTTCTTCGCAATTTTTTGGGTATTGGTATAGGCTGCTACGATCCAGTCTGAATTCGCAACAGGCAACATACAAATGACCTCTGAGGTATTCTCAGATGTATCACTCGGATCTAATAGCTTCCTATCTCGAAGTAATTGATAAAACATTTCCGTTTCGAGGTCATCCGCTACCGAAGAGACAAATGAGGTTTCTTGACTCACTTTTTGACCCACCTGCATAATATCTGGGTGGCAAAGAAGCGTACCGGACCAATCGAGCATACTGACAAACCCGGTCTCGAGGTTAGTATTATCTATACTTTCCTGAATATCCTTCGTCAACTGCTCTTTATCTGCTCCATTAGCCAACTGAGAATTAATCAAACTCGCAAGTTCCTTAGCTTCTCTTTTACCATACTCCAACTGGGTTTCCAACATTTGACTTACACTGACTTTTTCAAGATAGTGAATGGCTACACTCGCCATGACCATAAAAATCAGCGTAATCGCCACGAAGGTTAACAAGTACATTTTATCTTTTCGCATGAACTCTTTGAATAATGGTCCTCAAGATAAGAATTTGAGTCAAATTCATGATGAAATCAACATGAAGTATCGAAAACTCCCCTAAAATCAAGGGATTTCCGTTCAAGTGGTTTTTTTCCCTTTTACAGTCAATTCTTCCCTCTCACGCAGGTTTTGTATGCAAATTCAAGGCAAACCCAATTACTTTGGACTCAAGTTCAATTCTAAATTTTTATTTATGAAAGCAAAAAAAATATTCATCGTCATCCTAGCCTTTGCGAGCATTTCCATTGCAAGCTGCAGCAATGATAGCGAGGATGACCTAATTGAAGTACCGCAAGAAGATACTGCTGGTACCATAACCTACACGGCTAACGTAAGGCCCATCATAAATGGTAGTTGTTCGGGTTGCCATTCTGACCCACCAACCAATGGCGCCCCATTTGCGCTCACCAACTTCACCCAGGTCAGTGCACGGGCCAATTCAATTTTTAACGCCATGTCACGATCCAATGGTGCCTCTGGCGCGATGCCTCCGTCAGGAAGACTACCACAAAGTACTATTGACATCATTGACCAATGGATCGAACAAGGAAAATTAGAATAATCTAAATATAAAGAAACCATGAAACTAAAAATATCCATATTGGCTGCAATAGCCGCACTTTCATCACTACACCTTAATGCACAAACAAAATATATCGACAAAAGTGGTGAAGTCATATTCGAGGCTTCTGAAGCCTTGTTCGAACCCGTTAAGGCTTCGAACGAATCAGTCACCGCTATTCTCGTATTGGAAACCGGTCAAATTGCATCATTGGCCCTAATGAACGGGTTTCATTTTGAAAACTCCCTGATGCAAGAACACTTTAATGAGAACTATATCGAGTCAGAGACCTATCCAAAGGCAACCTTCAATGGAAAACTTTTAAAATTCGATCATTCACAATTATCCGAGAACCCCACTAAGATAGTGGTTGATGGGAAATTGAAATTGCGTGAAAAAGAAAAAGGTGTTCAAACCACCTTTTTTGTTCAAAAAGTGGATGATTCAATAATCATGAAGGGGTCATTTATAGTGGCCCCCTCTGATTTTGATATTGAGATTCCTAAAGTTGTAGCCAACAAAATAGCTAAAGAGATAACTGTTAGTGTCGCATTTAAACTTCTTCAAAAATGAATCGAAAAATAAATTTTGCTCTCGCATGTATACTATTGTTAGTTGTTTTGATTGGTAGTGGTTACTACTACGTCTTTAAAAGCGGACATAGAGATATTTCTAAAGAAACTGCCACTGCCAATTTTCAGGCTCCTGAACTCCAGTACGAATTTAAAAAGCTTGAAGCGGACACTAGTATTTACGCTGATCAAGTAGTCAAGGTAACGGGTCATGTGACCAGTATTGAAAACAAGACCATTGTTCTTGATAATATGGTTCAAGTTGACCTCTTAGTTGTACCTGACCCCTTAATTCAAAATGGAAAATCAATATCGATTAAAGGCCGATGTGTAGGGTACGATGACCTGCTTGAGGTGGTCAAGATCGATCAAGCCTCCTTTTTAACCGAATAAAACTATTTGACTATGAAATTCTTATTTACACTACTACTATTACTCCCTCTTATTGGATATTCACAAGAGGAAGACCTACTATCGGAAATCGAGAACTCCAAAACCAGTGAGCTAGCAACAGCTGCTTTCAAAGGCTTGAAAATTGTCAACTTTGCCTCAACAAAGATGGTCTCTAAAAAGGAACTTTACTTTGTTGTATCTCATCGCTTTGGTTCGGTAAAAACAGGATTTGAAGATTTCTTTGGATTAGATCAAGCAGTAACAAGACTCAACCTCATCTATGGTATTTCTGATGGCATTAATTTGGGTTTTTCACGTAGTTCCTTTCAGAAGATCTATGAGTCGTCCTTGAAGTTGAGACTGGTCAGACAAAAAGTTGGTGGATTTCCATTTACCGTAGTCAGTTCCAATAACATCTTGATAAATACCGCTCTTGACAAAGAGCTTTTACCCAAATTGGAATTCGAAAACCGTTTGGGGTATACCACACAACTATTAATCTCAAAAAAGTTCAACAAAAATTTTTCGTTGCAACTAATGCCTACATTCTTTCATGACAACTATGTAGCTATCGACGAGCAGTCAAATTCACAGTATGTTGTCGGAATTGGTGGGCGACATAAACTCACGAAGCGCTGGTCACTTAATTTTGACTATGGTTATCATTTAAACAGGGCAGATAGTTCGCCATTCATCAATCCGTTCTCCATTGGTTTCGACCTAGAAACAGGTGGTCATGTATTTCAATTGCATTTCACAAACGCACAACCAATGAACACCAATGGGTTCTTGGGACAGGCCACTGGTGATTGGGGTCAAGGTGATTTTTTCTTTGGCTTCAACCTATCTAGAGTCTTCTAAAAAATTTAAAAATGAAAACAGGATTTGCAAAAATAGAGCTAAAGAAATCTTTCTGCACCCAATGTTCAGTGAAGATCAGACGTAAACTTCAAATGATCGATGACATCTCGAATGTACGGCTATACCCTACTGATTCTTTGGTCATTTTCAATTTTATTAAGGCAAACGAACTTTCAGATGCCCTTAACCTGCTCACCGACCTAGGCTACCCCCCAAAGGGAGACAAAATTGATTGCCTATCCTTGGTAAAAGCCTGCAGTTGCCATCCAAACCACGAATCGATACAATGAATTCTACAATATAATCTAAAGAAAATGCTAATAATTAAAACAAACAAAATGAAAAAGATCTTATTATTATCCCTTGGTGCGTTATTTATTGCTAGTTGTAGTAGCGATGACCCTATTTACGATGACCCTGATCCTGTTGTCAATCAAGACCCCGACCCAGATCCTGATCCTGATCCAGTAGTCGTGGTAGAAAATTCAGTTCGTTTGCTTACCGATACCACCTTCGGAAGCGTCATGACCGATGGTGATGGATTCACCCTATATTTCTTTGCCAAAGACAGTAAGGGCGATTCTAATTGCATTGATGGTTGTTTAGGCTCTTGGCCTGTGTTCAGCGTTGATGAACTGACTCTTGATAGTGGCCTTGAAGCCGACGATTTTGGTACGATTACCAGATCAGACGGAGGGAGTCAAACAACCTATAAAGGATGGCCTCTTTATCGTTTCGCAAATGATTTAAGTGCAGGGCAGATTGAAGGTGATGGTGCCGGCGGAGTTTGGTTTGTAGCAAAACCTGATTATTCGGTTATGATGGCCCAAGCCCAATTGGTCGGTAGGGATTCCGATGGCAATGAAACCAACCTGAACAGCTCATTTGAACCAGGTGACGAAGAGACACTCTATGCGACGGATGCTAATGGAAATACCCTGTACAGTTTTGTTAATGATACCAATGGTGTCAATAACTTTACCGCTGAAGATTTTTCCAATGATGGGATATGGCCAATTTTTCACAGTGCCTCCGTCAACATACCGAGTATCTTGAATTCTGATGATTTTGATACGATTGATGTCTTTGGTAGACCACAACTTACCTATAAGGGCTGGCCATTGTATTATTTCGTTCAAGATATAGCTAGAGGGGATAATTATGGTGTAGGATTTCCAGCCGCAGGTATTTGGCCAACGGTCAACCCTGATACGGAATCGGCACCAGGAGTAGTATCAAATGTAGAAATCTATTCGGTTACAAATCAAAATGCATCAGCCTATGTTTTCAATGGGGAAGGATTGAGCGATGCGGTCAACCCTGATTTTACCTTCAAAAGAGGTGAAACCTATGAATTCAAGGTAAACACTCCAGGACATCCATTTCTAATTAAAACGGTACAAAGTGCTGGCACAGGAGATCAATACAATGATGGTGTTACCGACAACGGTGCATCAACCGGAAGCATCTTCTTTACAGTACCTAACGACGCTCCTGACACCCTGTTCTATATCTGTGAGTTTCACCCATCAATGACAGGAACAATAAACGTTATAGATTAATCCGATATTGGTGAATAAAACAAAATATGTCCTGGGCAAAACAAGCGCTGCTCAGGGCATATTCCTAAACAACAGAGGTTCAGATTTAAATTAACCGCTTATTATTACCTTTAACGATCAAACCATAA
>CAZTLZ010000141.1:0-9132 GCA_964614665.1 uncultured Maribacter sp. | reverse complement strand
TTTTCTTGGCAAGACAGGGTTATTTCGACGGCACCCAATTTCACCGAATTGTAAAAAACTTTATTATTCAAGGGGGGAATGCCGATGATAGGGAAACTCCAAGAAAAAGAAGGGAAATAGGCAGGTATTTACTTCCGCCTGATGGCAACAAAGGCCATAAGCATCATCGCGGTACACTTTCAATGCCAAGTAGCGAGCTAAACAATCCACATAAATTGGCATCGCCATATGAGTTCTTCATTGTGGTCACCAAACCGGGGTCATATCATTTAGACGGTAGCTATACTCCTTTCGGAAAAGTAATACAAGGTATGAATGTTGTTGACAAAATCAATGCAGTACCCGTTGGTAAAGGTGATTGGCCATCGAACAATGTTTATATTGAAAAAGTTGAAGTTTTGGATTGATTGCTTATTACCTGATAAGTACTAAATCGTCCTAATTGCTACGAAAGATTTAGTGTGAGGTGAATTTGAACTTCAATTTTTTGTGCCATAAATATTTGGCAAAGCAATCTTAAATTTTACCACAACAATACGAATAACAATGATGATTAATATGGCGGCACTATACGCATACTCTTCAGTGAATGGTAGTTGTCGCAACAAGAAATAGGCAAGAGCTCCTAAAATACAGGCGGTGGCATAAACTTCTTTTCTGAAAATTACAGGAATCTCATTGCAAAGAATATCTCTGATTACACCTCCAAAACAAGCAGTAATGGTACCAAGAGCTACGCACATAATCGGCAAAAGTTCGGCGTTCAATCCTTTCTCAACACCTACCATTGTAAACAATCCTATTCCGATAGTATCAAATAAAAAAAGTGTTTTTCGCAAATGACGTAATTGCCTTGCAAAAAGAATCGCTAAGACTACGGTACTCAGAACAACAATTACATAAGTCGATTCGCGCATCCAGACCACTGGGGTATTTCCTATTAACATATCGCGCAACGTCCCCCCTCCTATTGCTGTTACAAACGCAATGATAATGACCCCGAACAGGTCGAGCTTCTTTTCCATGGCAACCAAAACCCCTGAGATTGCAAAGGCTATTGTACCTAGAATATCTATCGCGAAGTAAAACATGGCTTATTATTGTTGGGTATAAAAACTGTAGTCATTGATGACTATATCCACAAAGTCCATCGCTTTTAACTCCGTTGTGATACCTGTCACCTTTTTGATACGCTCACTCAATGAAATAATCACATTATGATCGCCATTTCGTTTTGCCGAGGTATACAATTCTTTTATAGTTTGCATTTCACCATCCTTGAAAACAGTGACCTGAGGGAACTTCGGAACATATTCATCAGGTAAATCCCTAAGAAGTGTGTCCTTAACAGATACTCTCTTCTTCTCACTAATAACAGTAGTACCGGCCGCAATATCACCCACACGTTGCCCTTTACCTCTTAAGAGTATTGTTAGAACGGCAACACCCCCTGAGGATAGTGCCACATCAATGATTCGAAGAATCCAGCGTACGAAGTAACTTGAAAAATTAGGTTTAGAGCCATCTAATTTAACCACGCGAATGTGTACGAGACTCTTCCCAACGGTTTTTCCATCCATGAAAGTTTCAAGAAGCACATAATAGAAAAAGGCAGGCAGATTCAACACTAAATAAAGCGCCCACATATCTTCCATATAAATATCCATGGAAACCAATAACAATAGGATAAGGATAAAATAAACGCCAATTATAAAACTGTCGATGATATACGCCAGCATACGTTCTCCCAAGTGAGCCGTGTTTTGACTGATACTTATATTTTGAGCAGTTTCAATTTGAAATTGTTCCATATAATTAGTTTCTTTGAGTATAGGAGCTCATTCTTTATTTCGCGAATTGTCCTTCAATTTTAGTTTAAACGGAATGGCGCCATACTATCTTGTCACGCAATTATTTTTCAAAATCCACAACAAAAGTAGATAATATTAGTTCTAACAACACGAATCAAATCAATCTCTTAAACCCTCAAATTGATGCGAGAAGCCGCATTTGTAAAACGAAATAAGGATAAATGGGCTGTTTTTGAAAACGCACTATCGAAGAAAACGGATATTGCACCTGATGTATTGTCCGACCTCTACATTGAAATTACCGATCATTTGAGTTATGCTAAAACCTTTTATACGGGTAGTAACACCGAATTTTACCTCAATGGATTGGCTTCACAAGCGCATCGGCAGATTTACAAAACCAAACGTGAATCTAAAAATCGCATTATCAGCTTCTGGAAAACGGAATTTCCAACCATGTTCTATCATCATAGACGTGAATTGTTGATTGCTTTTTTGGTGTTTTCATTTTTTACCGCCGTAGGTGCTTTTTCAGCTGCCAACGAGGGAGATTTTGTAAGATCGATTTTAGGAGATGGTTATGTCAATATGACTCTTGAAAACATTGAAAATGATGACCCCATGGCTGTTTACAAGGAAATGGGAGAAGTCAATATGTTCTTAGGAATAACCATCAATAACATTACCGTTGCCTTATACGCCTTTGCGTTCGGTATTTTGTTGGGTATCGGTACGTTGTACATCATGCTCAGAAATGGGATAATGCTTGGCAGCTTTCAATACTTCTTTTTTGATAAAGGATTGGGGTGGGAATCCGTTCGAACAATATGGATTCATGGTACCATAGAAATATCGGTTATCATCATAGCGGGTTGCGCAGGACTCGTTTTGGCCAACGGAATACTTTTTCCAGGCACGTATACGCGTCTTGAATCTTTTAGAAGAGGTGTAGTCAACGGACTGAAGATAATGCTCAGCACCGTTCCTTTTTTCATTATTGCCGGTTTCCTCGAAGGTTTTGTTACCCGCCATACCGAGATGCCCGATTGGCTGGCAATACTCATCATCATAGGCTCGCTGGCATTAATTGTATTTTACTATATCATATATCCATACCAACTGAATAAAAAAACCATAGCATGACAGAATATATTGAGTTTAAGAAAAAACGAGAACTCGGCGAAGTGCTCTCAGATACCTTTGCATTTTTAAGAAGTCAGTTCAAACCCTTTTTCAATACTTTTTTTAAAATCGTAGGCCCATATCTCTTGGCCATGATGATTTGCTTAGGGCTCTATATGTATTTCGCCGGAGATACGTTCAACGGTATATTGATAGGTGCCGGATCAAGTAGTGAGGCTGCCAATTTTGCTACTATGTTCATTGTTGGTCTGCTCTATATGGTCTCATTGGTTGTTGTCTACGTAATGTCACAATCGACCGTTCTTCATTATATAAAATCATACGCGAATGGAAAAGGGCAAATCAACTTTGACGAAATCAAATCAGATGTATATCAGAAGTTCGGAAGTTTTTTGGGGCTTGGTTTCCTAGTAGGTCTTTCCGTACTGGTTGGTTTCATGTTTTGCCTGATCCCTGGAATTTATCTCTGGGTTCCTTTATCATTGTCTTTTAGCATCTTGGTCTTCAATAAAAAAAATGCTACAGATGCATATAGTGATAGTTTTGCCTTGATCAAGGATGAATGGTGGATTACATTTGCTACTTTAATAGTGATTGCTATCATCGTAGGGGTTGCCAACTATGCCTTTTCCATACCAGCAGTAATCTACCAATATGCAAAAATGGGTATACTTTCTGGAGAGGTGGATGCAGAAAGTATGGGAAACATTTTCAAAGACCCAATTTACTTGTTGCTAAACATGATTGGTACGTTGGCCCAATTTTTATTAAATCTAATTTCCCTTGTCGCCGGAGCTTTTATCTACTTCAACCTTAATGAGAAAAAGAACTTTACCGGAACCTATGAACGAATCCAAGATCTAGGTGAAACACCCCAAAATTAATAATGCAGCGATTTCTTCTTCTATTTTTTTTCTTTTTAGGTGGGCTGTTCAATACTGCTGCGCAGCAAGACTCGCTAGCCGTGAGGTATGATGTCGACCGTTTAGAAGTACAAAAAATAAGTGAAGAGGATTTACAAGAATTTAGAAATGACCCCAAATTTGACTATGAAATAGTAGAAAGCAATCCGACTTGGTGGGATGATTTCAAAACGTGGATCGGAAATCTTTTCCTGAGGTTTTTCGAATGGATTTTCGGAGTGGAAGAGGCAGCCGGTGCGCTAGCAGCCTTTCTCAGAATATTGCCCTATCTACTTTTGACCCTCCTGCTGTTTATATTAATTCGCTTTTTTATAAATGTGAATTCAAGTTCAGCGGCAAATACTGCTTCAAAAAAACCATTTGTAGGGCTTTCAGAGGAAGAACATATTATTAAAAACGAAGATATTCAAGCATTGATACAAAAAGCCTTGGAAGCTAAAGACTATAGGCTTGCCGTACGCTACTACTATCTCTATATGTTACAGATGATGAGTGAGAAAGAATTGATTGACTGGCAAATTCAAAAAACCAATCATGACTATGAGGACGAGATCAAAAAGCCTGATTTGAAAAAAGCATTTGCCAAAATCACACAACTTTACGACTATGTCTGGTATGGGGATTTTGCCATTGACGCACCCAAGTATCAAAGAGCAGAAGCTATTTTCACCAAATTGCAAAAAGCCATAGAGAATGGGTAAAAAGACCAACATCTATTTGATTATTTTGGTCGCTACCATTGCATTGTTGATGGTATTGCAATATAACAAACCCAAAGAATTGAATTGGTTTCCTTCTTATGTTACACAGCATAAAATTCCCTATGGCACTTATGTTCTCAATGAACTGATGGAGAAATCATTTACTGAGACCCAACAAATAAGCGTTCCTCCTTTTGAGTACTTGAATGCTAATTTCGATGCAGAAGGCACCTATTTTTTCGTCAATGAAAATATTGAATTCGGTAGAACTGAACTGGAAGCATTATTAGATTGGACCTCCGAAGGAAATACGCTCTTCATCGCCTCTACTTCTTTTGAAGAAACGCTGTTAGATACTCTAAATTTAGATACTTCAGGACTTTTTGCTGGTTTCGGGGAAGAGCAAAAACAACTACATCAGTTGGTAAATCCATATTTGGATTCAGAGGTAAACTACCCTTTCACAAAAGATAACTATTCAAATTATTTTAGTTCCATAGATACTTTAAAAACTACCATAATTGGTGTTGTGGACAATCATGAGGATTCTTTGGCCGTGGCAAAAAAACATTTTGATGTGATTCGTCAAGGTTTTGGTAGTGGCGAAATTATCCTTTCCACTTTTCCGAAGGCATTTACCAATTATTTTATTCTGAAGGACGACAATCGAAATTACACCTCGGGGCTACTATCTTATATCGACCTTTCAAAACCTATTTACATTGACAACCACTACAAAGCCGGGAAAAAATTCTATACTTCCCCCATGTATATATTTCTAAATACCAAAGAATTCAAATGGGCGTATTATTTAGTACTCGTAGGGGCTCTAATTTATGTTTTGTTCGAGGGTAAGCGAAAACAACGGGCTATTCCGATAGTAACGCCGCTTAAAAATCAGACACTAGCGTTTACTCGAACCATTGCAGACATGTATTATGAAAAAGGGCAACGTAAACCCATTGCAGCACATAAAATCGAACAGTTTTTAGAATATATTCGTTCTCATTTTTATTTAGGTACAACGAATCGTGAAGAGGAATTTTATCGAAACCTAGCTGCAAGAAGTTCACATACCCTAGAGGAAATCAAAAAGCTATTTAGGTTTTTAGACAACTTAAAAAACCAAGGTGAGATCAGCGACGCGGATCTTCAAAAACTAAATACATCCATAGAAAAATTTAAACACAAAGCCGATGGAAAATAACGAACCTAATACAAACAACCAGTCTTCGGAAGAAGCCGTCAAAAAAATGGGAGAAGAAGCTCAAAACGATGAGGCCAAAATACCAGCTTCAGGCGATTTGAATTTTGACAATCGCATTCCTTTGGAGGATTTGAAAAATGCAGTGGACACCATCAAATCTGAGCTGGCAAAGGTCATTGTAGGACAACAAAATTTCATAGAACTCCTTATAGTATCGCTTTTAGTCGATGGGCATGTACTTATCGAAGGGGTGCCCGGTATTGCAAAAACGATTACTGCAAAACTGTTTGCCAAAACCTTGAAGACAGATTTTAGTCGAATTCAATTCACTCCTGACCTGATGCCCAGTGACATCTTGGGAACATCGGTTTTCAATGCGAAATCAACCGAGTTCGAATTCAAAAAAGGTCCGATTTTCTCAAATATCATTCTTATCGATGAAATCAATAGGGCACCTGCAAAAACACAAGCGGCCATGTTCGAAACAATGGAGGAGCGACAAGTCACCATGGACGGCACCACGTACCCGATGGATACGCCTTTTATGGTACTAGCCACACAAAACCCGATTGAACAAGAGGGCACCTACGCATTGCCGGAAGCTCAATTGGATCGTTTTCTGTTCAAGATCAAAGTAGATTATCCCTCTTTGGAAGAAGAAGTGGCGATTATTCAAACCCATCATGAACGTAAAGGTGCAAAACCTCAGGAACTTATCGGTAGTGTGATGACCCCTGCCAAATTGAAAGATTTCAAAGCTAAGATTCAAGATGTTATTGTTGAGGAAAAAATAATCAAATACATCGCGGATATCATTACCAAAACTCGAAATCATCCACATCTTTATTTGGGAGGTTCGCCCCGTGCATCTATTGCTACCTTGAATGCAGCTAAGGCGATGGCCGCTGTCAATGGGAGGGATTTTGTAATTCCTGAAGATGTGAAACGAGCATTGGTACCTGTACTAAACCACCGCGTTATCTTAACTCCTGAACGTGAAATGGAAGGAATGACCACCGAAAGTGTTGTGAACATGATTGTAGAGTCTGTTGAAATACCGCGATAAGCGTATGCAATTTTTGAAATCGTTTTACATACATAACATTTTCTTTAGGTATATCGCCGTACTTGCGGCTTGCTTCGTGGTATCATTTTGGATACCTACACTCTACCCTATTGCCTGGTTGTTAACGTTTGTTCTACTCGCACTTTTTATCTTAGATCTATACCTGTTATATGCATCTGGCAACAGTTTGGAAGCGCAACGGAGTCTGCCCAATAAACTATCGAATAGTGACTTGAATCCTATCCATATCAAATTCACTTCAAAATATCCATTTAAAGTTTTTATCTCACTGATTGACGAGCTACCTGTCCAATTTCAAAAACGTGATTTCGAGTATAAAACAAGTCTTTTAAAAAATGAAATTGCTGAATTCGAATATTCGGTACGCCCAGTTGATAGAGGGGAATATGTATTTGGAAGCCTAATCTTATTTGCCTCCTCATTTTTAAAAATCGTCAAACGAAAGTACATATTCCAGAAGGATCAAATGGTTCCCGTTTACCCCAGCATTATACAAATGCAACAATATGATTTCTTGGCAATTAGCAATAAGTTGACCCAATTCGGATTAAAAAAAATCCGGCGCATAGGCCATACGCAAGAATTCGAGCAAATCAAAGAATATGTTCAAGGTGATGATTTCAGAACCATAAATTGGAAGGCAACCGCCAAGAATGTTGACTTGATGGTCAATCAATACCAAGACGAAAAATCGCAGCCTATTTATTCGATTATTGATTCTGGGCGTGTGATGAAAATGCCTTTTAATGCATTGAAATTGCTAGATTATGCTATCAATTCAACATTAGCGTTTTCAAACGTAGCCTTAAAAAGAAATGACAAAACGGGTATGGTAGTGTTTTCCAAAAACATTGAATCTTATGTACCTGCTGTTCAAAAAATAACGCACCTCAACACAATTTTAGAAAAACTCTATAACATTACCACAGCGTTTACCGATTCTGATTTCGGGCTTCTTTATGCACATATCAAACGAAAAATAAATCAACGGAGTTTATTGCTGCTCTATACAAATTTCGAGCATATTTCAGCTATGCGTCGGCAACTTCCCTTTTTATTGGCCATAGCCAAAAAACACGTTTTGGTGGTTGTCTTTTTTGAAAATACCGAATTGGAAGAGCTCATCACCCAAGATGCAGAAGACCTGCAAACCATTTACCATAAGACTATCGCTGAAAAATTCTCCTTGGAAAAAAGATTAATGCAAAAAGAACTGCAACAATACGGCATTCAAACTATTTTGACCAAGCCTGAAAATCTGACCATCAATACCATCAACAAGTATTTGGAAATTAAGGCAAGAGGATTGTTATAGACTTCTCTTCTTCGTTCAGTGTGAGAACTTAGTTTTCAAATAGGAATCTTAAACTTACTGATACCGACAAGCATAGTCAAAAAGGGGAAAGATACCTCTTATCAATCACTATGGTTGTACTATGGGCGTAATCTCAATCGACTTAAACTCTACCGGCCCATGATCCCCTTGAATTAAAATTGGCCCAGGGGCGGCTTCGTCATTGTCCAAAGCACCACCGGTCATTCCTGGAATATTCTGATTGCTGATAATTGTTTTACCATTAGCCACAATAGTCACGCGTCGCCCAATCAAGGTGATATCAAAAGTCTGCCATTCACCAGCTGGTTTGGCGACATTTTCATTGGGTGTCAAATGCCCATAGATTCCACCAAAATAAACATCCGAAGGTTCTAAACCTATATTATCGGCAATCTGTACCTCGTAACGACCACGAAGATAGAATCCGCTATTACTTCCTTCAGGATATTTGAACTCAGCATGAATTTTGAAATCCGTGAACTTTTCATTCGTCACCAAATTCACTCCCGATTTAGGGCTCTTTAAAATCCCATCTTCAACAACCCATTGGTTTTCGCCCATAGCTTTCCATCCATTTAGATTCTTGCCGTTGAACAATTTTTTTGACTTTCCCCATTTGGGGTTTTCAGTATAAGATAATTCAGGGGCAGGTGAGCCCACCCATGAGTAAGCTTTTCCGTCAGTATAGATGAGCGTTCCTTTGAGTTGCTTACCTTCTTGCATTCCAATCAACTGCATATCGATACCTGCAGGTTCCCATTGATTGGGAATTGAAAAACTAAATTTTCCTTCATTGAATTTTATTTCGGCAATGGGTCTAGCACTTCCGAATTTATAACAAAATTTTCCCACTAGTGTACTGCTACCCGAATGGCGTACCTCTAACCAAGAGGGAACTTCTTTTCCCTCCTCAGTAATGGTCAA
>CAZTLZ010000140.1:0-9278 GCA_964614665.1 uncultured Maribacter sp. | reverse complement strand
TATAAGATCTCGTGATTTGGCCGGCACAGGGCAACGAAATGTGATGGCCGATAATGACGGTAATTTGGTAATTGGCTCAAGTGGAGGGAGCTCTTTATGGAAAGAAAGCGGAAGTGATATTTATTATGATTCTGGGAGTTTAGGGTTGGGTTTAACTAACCCACAAAATGCCTGGATGCATATTCAGAATAACTCAACGGGTTCCAAACCACATTTGTTATTGGAAGAAGAAGGAAATGATTATGCGAGATTGGCGCTGAAAAATGACCAGTCAGTAGCATACTGGCATATTGCAGGGCGTCCAAGTACGAATACCGCTGATAGCAAACTTAATTTTTACCACCATGATGGTACTACGGGTCGTGATCGTATGACCATTTTAGGGAACGGCAATGTTGGTGTTGGAACATCAAACCCTTCTGAAAAATTAGAGGTACAAGGCAATATTAAAACTTCAGGCGAGGTACATGGCCCGTCTACTGGTGAAGCCAATATGGTGCCGATTGCTTATGGAAGGATTGCTGATAATGGTGACATTGAGGCAGGAAGTGGAAACTTCACCATAAGTAAAACAGCGTCAAATTACTTTGTTCGCGTTCAAGGAAAAACTTTGACCGATGCGACTAAATTCTCTTCGGTTGTAAGCCGGTTGGGTTCTTCTGGCCCCGGTTTTATTACAACAGGATACGGAACCTCGGGAGGATTGGGCTCACTAATTGTTAACACCTATGATATTGCTGGTTCTGATGCTGACGCAGCATTTTCTTTTGTAATCTATCAAGATTAATTAGTAGAAGCATTATAATATTCTGCATTTTACAAACCAAAAAGTATATTCTAAAACATACTTTTTGGTTTATTTTTTTTGTTCAACGTCAATGAAAATTTTATATAAAATCGCATCTTCCGAAAAGGTCAACATACATCAATAGCGAGCCTAGATTTCAACATGCGATGTTAAAAACTTTGTGATGGAATCTTTGAAACAGCCCAAAAATATCCCTCTTATTTCTCCATCTTTGTAAGCCCAGCACAGGGGTAATTTTCAACCCGTCACACTAATTTTTTAAATTTGTAAGAATATGTCCACAGCGATAGAGCCTATCTTGGCAGAAAACAAAGACCGTTTTGTAATTTTTCCCATTAAACATGATGATTTATGGGAATGGTATAAAAAATGCGAGGCTTGTTTTTGGACCGCTGAAGAAATTGACCTTAGTGAAGACCTTAACGATTGGAATAATAAATTGAACGATGATGAGCGTTATTTCATCAAACATATTCTTGCATTTTTTGCAGCGTCTGATGGTATTGTAAATGAAAACCTTGCTGAGAACTTTGTGAGTGAAGTCCAATATGCGGAAGCAAAGTTTTTCTATGGGTTTCAAATTATGATGGAGAATATTCATTCGGAAACCTATTCGTTGTTGATCGATACCTATGTAAAAGATGAAAAGGAGAAGAACATTCTTTTTAAAGCAATAGAAAACTTTCCAGCAATTAGGAAAAAAGCAGATTGGGCTTTGGCGTGGATTGAATCTCCGAGCTTTGCTGAACGTTTGATTGCATTTGCTGCTGTTGAGGGTATTTTCTTTTCTGGTGCGTTCTGTTCTATCTTCTGGTTGAAGAAAAGGGGATTGATGCCAGGTTTGACTTTTTCAAATGAATTGATTTCGAGGGATGAAGGCATGCACTGTGATTATGCAGTACACTTGCATACCAAACATTTGATCAACAAAGTACCTAAAGAAAGAATAACTCAAATATTGACAAATGCCCTTGATATTGAGCGTGAATTCATTACCGAATCACTTCCTGCAAGTTTA
Organism: uncultured Maribacter sp.; assembly: GCA_964614665.1. Classification (GTDB taxonomy): domain Bacteria; phylum Bacteroidota; class Bacteroidia; order Flavobacteriales; family Flavobacteriaceae; genus Maribacter_C. The sequence continues at coordinate 7,452 of CAZTLZ010000140.1, read as the reverse complement.
ATCGGAATGAATTCTAAATTGATGACGCAATACTTGGAATTTGTGACAGACCGATTATTAGTTGAATTGGAATGCGAAAAGGTATATAATGCTACAAATCCATTTGATTTTATGGATATGATTTCCTTGCAAGGAAAAACAAACTTTTTCGAAAAAAGAGTTTCTGAATATCAAAAGGCAGGTGTCTTGAATAAAGAGAAGGACGAAGATGCGCAAAAAATCAGCTTTGATGCTGATTTCTAGAATAAGATACTGATCGTTAAGGTCACCCCATAATTAAATAATTTTAGATAGTGCTAGGATTCTATAGGGATTTTGAACCTCAAAGTCTTGAATAATCAACAAAGCCGAAGTAACCATTAAAAACAACTAGCCAATGTATGTAGTAAAAAGAGACGGAAGAAAAGAGCTGATCATGTTCGACAAGATTACAGCTCGAGTGCGAAAATTGTGTTACGGTCTTAACGGCCTTGTGGATCCATTGAAAGTAGCAATGCGTGTCATCGAAGGTTTGTATGATGGTGTAACTACATCAGAGTTGGATAATCTTGCAGCCGAAATTGCGGCAACAATGACCACAACACACCCTGATTATGCTAAGTTGGCGGCTCGTATTTCAGTTTCGAATCTACATAAGAATACCAAGAAATCGTTCTCAGAAACCATGGAGGATTTATATACCTATGTAAATCCAAGAACGGGTAAGAAAGCACCTTTGTTATCGAAAGAGGTTTTCAAGGTGATTTCTGAGAATGCGGAAAAACTGGACTCCACTATAATTTATAACCGTGATTTTGGCTACGATTATTTCGGTTTTAAGACATTAGAGCGTTCGTATCTCTTAAAATTGAACGGTAAGATAGCCGAACGTCCGCAACATATGTTGATGCGTGTTTCTGTTGGTATTCACTTAGACGATTTAGATTCGGCAATTGAGACCTATGAGCTGATGTCGAAAAAGTATTTTACCCACGCGACACCAACACTTTTCAATTCAGGTACGCCAAAACCACAAATGTCTTCGTGTTTTTTGTTAGCGATGAAAGATGACAGTATAGATGGTATTTACGATACACTGAAGCAAACTGCGAAAATATCGCAATCAGCGGGTGGTATCGGTCTTTCTATACATAATATTAGGGCCACTGGATCTTATATTGCAGGAACTAACGGCACCTCTAACGGAATTGTACCCATGTTACGTGTTTTTAACGATACAGCTCGTTATGTAGATCAAGGTGGTGGAAAACGCAAGGGTAGTTTCGCCATTTATATGGAACCGTGGCACGCTGATATTTATCAGTTTTTGGATTTAAAGAAAAATCATGGTAAGGAAGAAATGCGGGCAAGGGATTTATTCTATGCCATGTGGATTTCAGATTTGTTCATGAAAAGAGTAGAGGCCAATGAAGATTGGACCTTGATGTGTCCTAACGAGTGTCCGGGCCTATTTAGCAGTCATAGTGAGGAATTTGAAAAACTATACCTTGGCTACGAAGCTGCAGGAAAAGGACGCAAAACAGTCAAAGCTCGCGAACTTTGGGAAAAAATATTGGAATCTCAAATCGAGACAGGCACTCCATACATGTTGTACAAAGATGCCGCGAACCGCAAAAGCAACCAGAAAAATTTAGGTACAATACGTTCTTCGAACCTTTGTACAGAAATTATGGAGTACACTTCTCCTGATGAGGTTGCGGTTTGTAACTTGGCATCGATTGCATTACCAATGTTTATCAAAAATGGGGAGTTCGACCATAAAGAACTCTTCAAGGTTACAAAGCGCGTAACCAAAAATTTGAACCGTGTCATCGATAGAAATTACTATCCAGTAAAAGAAGCGAAAAACTCAAACATGCGCCACAGACCAATTGGTCTTGGAGTACAAGGTTTAGCAGACACCTTCATTATGTTACGTTTACCTTTTACTAGTGACGCAGCGAAAAAACTAAACCAAGAAATATTCGAGACCTTATATTTTGCAGCTGTTACTGCTTCTATGGAGGCGGCAAAAGAAGAAGGGGCATATTCTTCATATGAAGGCTCGCCAATTTCCGAGGGGCATTTTCAACATAATCTTTGGAATATTAAGGATGATGAGTTATCCGGGCGATGGGATTGGGCTAAACTTCGTAAGCAAGTCAAGAAAAATGGTGTACGCAACTCTTTGCTAGTTGCGCCTATGCCTACAGCATCTACGTCACAAATATTAGGGAATAACGAATGTTTTGAGCCGTATACTTCTAACATATATACGAGAAGGGTTCTTTCAGGGGAATTCATTGTGGTGAACAAGCACCTGTTAGAAGATTTAGTAGAACTTGGTCTTTGGAACGAAAGTATGAAGCAAGAGTTGATGCGTGCCAATGGGTCTATTCAACATATTGAAACCATTCCACAAGACATCAGGGAATTGTATAAAACAGTTTGGGAATTGAGTATGAAAGACATCATTGACATGTCTAGACATAGAGGATATTTCATTGATCAAAGTCAGTCATTGAACCTCTTTATGGAGAATGCCAATTATTCAAAACTAACCTCTATGCATTTTTATGCCTGGAAGAGTGGTTTAAAAACAGGAATGTATTATTTGCGTACTAAGGCGGCGGTAGATGCGATTAAATTTACCTTAGACAATACCAAGAAAAAAGAAATTCCAACGAGCGTTGCAGCAGAGGCCGAAGTATTGGCAGCTACACCACCACCTTCTGCGGAGGTAGCCAGCACCATTCAAGTAGAAACAACACCTATTGCAGCAACCCAAACGGAAACGGATATACAACCTATGACACCGCAAGAAATGAAAGAGATGATCGCCCGCGCCAAAGAAGGTCAGGCTGACGATGATTGCTTGATGTGTGGATCGTAGGGTTTTAAAAAACTGGATAAGTAGATGTTCGCCCTGGCAAATTGCCGGGGCTTTTTATTTTAAAAATCGATTTGAGGAAAGCACATAGAGAAAAGTCCCAAAGAGAATTTGGAATAGCTGGAGGGAACCGAACGTAAAATAATAGTTATTTTTCGACGTAAGGTTTAACGGCCATAGAGAAAACATAAGCCGCAACGTAAATGAATAAAATAATAAGATACTTGTCAATCATGCCCCGATAGTTCTTAGAGTATATACGATAGTTTAAACGCAAAAAGATTACGAGTATTACAAATTAAGGCAGAAAACATCGATAAAGTGTCAAAAATTAACGATAATTAACACATTTGCAGTCTAATTGCAGATTTTTACCACTAAATCGGAGGTTTGATTTAGAATAAATAACTCATAACACTCTCCCTTATTTGGTGCAAATTGATGTTCCATTGTATGCGAACAGATTTATTTGCTTTTTTTTCAGGGTGTAGAAGCGTAAATGCGAGCTTAGCAAAAAGCAGTAATGCAAAGTAGGCGATTATGGTGTATAGATATGAGGTCATGTATTAAGAACGCCTGACGCAAGCCCTATCTTATATTTCAATTGTGTAGTATATCGAAAAGGTTCTATATTTTCGACGAAGCGCATTTTGAATCTAAAATCTTCGACGAACTACCTATTTTGTTGCCGTTCATCGATGTTTTATCTACTGATAATTTTACAAAAAAGCATCAACCTGTTGATAGGCATCAATAACGGCCTGTTCTCCTGCTTTACCCTTTTTTGAATTTCCATGTTCCATGCCAAGAACACCATCGAACTCTTTTTCATGAATCCATTTGAAGACATTCCTATAATTGATTTCACCTGTAGTAGGTTCTTTACGCCCAGGATTATCACCAATTTGAATATATGCGATTTCATCCCAGGTGAGGGCCATATTATGAATTAAATGACCTTCTGTCTTCTGTAAATGATAGATGTCATACAATATTTTACACGACGGACTATCAACACCTTTACATATCATATAGGTTTGATCGGAATTCTGCAAATACAAGTTGGGAGAATCGGAAAGGGGTTCCAATACCATGATCAAACCATGAGGCTCGAAAATTTCTGCACCTCTTTTTAAGGCTTCAATAACATTGGCATCTTGAACACCGATAGGAAGCTTTCTTTCAAACCCTCCTGGTACAACGGTCATCCATTTGGCATTGACACGCTTTGCCACTTCCACTGCTCTCTTACAGCCATCTAAAAAAATATCAATAAATTCTTGCTTGCCCGCAGCCAAAGTGTTCGCCATATTACCACCTTTATCGACTACAAAAACACCCATTGTCATGCCACGCTTCTCCATGGTTTGGGCCATTTTGGTCTGCATTGCAATATCCCGCTTCATCATCCCATTATCCTCAAAGGCGGTAAAGCCTTGATCGGCCATGAAATTCAGTTGATCAATTGGGTCATCACCTGCGTGATGTTTGAACATACCTAGATGGGGAGCATAATTTAGATTAAATTGATGTTTTGTGGATAGGGCCTCGGTTGATGCATATGAAAAGGTCCCACCCAAGGAAATTGCTCCACTAGTTAGGGCCGTTTTTTGTATAAAGTTTCTTCGCTTCATTTCACAGGGTTAGAGTGACCAAGCCTTTCCTCCACTTAGTTCCTGAAGGTCACCACAGGCAACATACTCACCTGGTACCGGTAAATAGTTCAATACTTTTTCACCAATATATTCAGATGTTTTATAGCCCATTATGGTCATATTCCTCAAGTTGCTTGCAAATGCATGGCTGGCTACATTGTCATCGAGAAGTGCTTCTTTGCCCTCTGCGATTGCCATCATATAGGCTTCTACAGCTTCTCCATTTTCAGTCTCCTTTTCCTTGGTTATTTGTAAGACAGAGGCCAGGGTTTTTTCAAGTTGTTCTACATCAATATCAGTAGCTTTTTCTTTGCCTGAATCTTTAACAGCTTTTTCCATAAAACGACCTGTTATCATTTTAAGGAACCCTTGCTGTTCTTCATCAACCACCTCATTAATAAAACGGTCTATAAAAAGATTTACCTGTACCTCTGAAGCAGAAGGGGTATCTGTTTTAGGAAGGATAATATCAACCAATTTGGTAAGGACAGCACCTTGATCTTTACTGAAGAAATCAGGTGTCCATTCCATTACGGTTTCACTTTTGCAACTTTGCATGATGCTCACAAGTGTAGGAGTAGCCACGGTGTATCCCATAGCAAGTCCCATATTTTTGAGTGCTTTTCTTCTATCCATTATATATTTCCTTTTTTAAGTTCTTTTGCCGCATGGTTAGCAGCTCTTGCAGTAAATGCCATATATGTCAATGATGGGTTTACACAACTGGCTGAGGCCATAAATGAGCCATCGGTCACATAAACGTTCGGTACATCGTGCAAGGCGTTATTTCCATCAAGTACAGAAGTTCTTCTGTCCCGACCCATTCGGGCGGTTCCCATTTCGTGAATTCCCAAACCTAGAGCAGTTTCCCTATCAAAGGGCTCTACATCTCTCATTCCAGCTTTGGTCAACATATCTACTGCGGATTCCATCATATCTTTCCGCATGTTCAATTCATTCTCCTTAAACTCCGCATCGAAAGTTACTGTTGGTAACCCCCATTTATCCAATTTATCGTAATCCAGTGTGAAGCGGTTATCTTGATATGGCAGAACTTCCCCGAAGCCACCCATTCCAAAAGTCCACCCACCTGGTTTGAGAATTGCCTCTTTAAGATCTTTGCCATGCGAAAGCTCGGCGATTGATTCTTCCCAATTTCCTCTTCCAGCACCACCTTGATAACCAAAACCACGTTTGTACTCAGTTCTATTGGTTTTTCCACCGAGGTTTCTGAATCTCGGCAAGTAAATTCCACCAGGTCTTCTTCCCTTGTAATATTTATCCGAAAAGCCATCGAATTTTCCTGAGGCGCCCACACCTAAATGATGGTCCATAATGTTTCGACCTAATTGGTCTGAATCATTGCCCATTCCGTTAGGAAAACGATCGGATTTTGACTGCATCAAAATAGAAGTTGAAGCCACTGCCGAAGCACAAAGAAAAATCACCTTTGCCTTGAACTCGTAAGTTTCCTTGGTAAGGCGGTCAATTACTTTAACCCCCGTTGCCTTCTTAGTATTAGGGTCATATATTACTTCATGAACAACGGAGTCAGGTCTAAGCGTCATGTTACCTGTAGCTTCCGCAGCTGGTAAGGTAGAAGATAAGCTACTGAAATATGCACCGAAAGGGCAACCGCGAATGCAACGGTTTCTGTATTGACATCTGGTTCTCCCGTCTCCATCAAATTGCTTATCACTATTGATATGCGCAACACGGCCAGAAGTCATAACACGACCATCAAAGTTCTCGGCAACTTTTTCTCGAACATGCTGTTCAACACAATTGAGTTCCAATGCAGGTTCGAACTGTCCATCAGGTAATTGTGGTAATCCTAATGTCTCTCCTGTCACCCCGATATAAGATTCTACCTTATCATACCAAGGTGCAATATCTTTATAACGTACAGGCCAATCCACTCCGTGGCCATCATTTAAATTGGCTTTGAAGTCGATATCACTCCAGCGATAGCTGTGACGTCCCCATTGTAAGGAACGACCTCCAACATGGTAACCACGCATCCAGTCAAAACGTTTAACTTCATTATAAGGATGTTCCAGGTCGTTCACGAACCACATATGACTTGCGGCGTTGGTCGTATAACCTGTTCTATTTTGTTTCTCTTGCTTGGCGATCATCGCTTGAGTAGGTTGCCCTGCGTTAGGGAAGTCCCAAGGATCCATATTAGCAGTCTCGTAATCATCGCGATGTTTTATCATACGCCCACGATCCAAAACCAAGGTCTTTAAACCGTTTTCACATAATTCCTTGGCGGCCCAGCCTCCACTGATTCCTGTACCAACAACAATCGCATCGTACGATTCTTGTTCTTCATTGTAATAGAATTTACTCATGTACTCCATTGTTTAGTTCCTAAATTTATTAAATTAAAAATTAATTTTCTACTTTTAAAAACTATTCTTGTTGAGTAAAATAGGGTGTTTTGTGTTAATTTATTACACAATTGATAACTAGATCAAAGCCAAAAAGCATGGGTGAAATGGTAACCTCTTGATAGCTAAGCATTAGTACTAGAAACAACAAGAATTTAATCCGACTATAATCTCAATAAAATCAAGACCAATGAAAAGAAGAAATTTTATCCGTAATAGTTCGCAAGCAGGAATTGCGGTATCTCTTTTAGGAATGTACGCCTGTAAAGAGAATAAAAAAACGGAGACCGAAAACACTGAAGTTGAAAGTGCGATGAAAAAAGTTGCAGAACCTTTTTTCAAACTTTCACTTGCGCAATGGTCGATTCATAAAATGATTCGTGAAGATGGAGTCGACCCTTATACTTTTGCGGAAAAGGCAAAAAATTGGGGTTTTACAGGATTGGAATATGTAAGTCAATTGTACAACCCGGAACTTTCCGACGCTGATTACTCTGAGGAAGCGATGGCGGCATTTGTCGAGAAGTCAAATGCA
>CAZTLZ010000139.1:0-9298 GCA_964614665.1 uncultured Maribacter sp. | reverse complement strand
TTATTCGCAAGGGTTTTAATGTATTTTAACGGTAAAATCATAAATTTTGTAAGAATTTATTTTCATTTCCATTCACCCCTTAAAGTAATCAAACTCAGGCAAGTACTTGATTGACAATAAAACTACATATATGACTGATTTTTAATGCCTTATATCATATCATCATATGCAAATTAGGTTAATTATCAATGATATATTTTACAAAAAAAAGATGACACTTTAACGAATAAGTAACAATTTTTTTGTTCAAATGACATGTTTTTAAAAAGTTTTACTTAACATTTGTAAAGTGAAATTTACAAACCCTAAAATTTTATTCTTATGAAAAGGCTCCCCTTTGGCAGATTGCTGCTTTTTTTTCTTGTGCTTTCTATTAGTATTATGTCAGTCGCATGTAGCAGTAGTGATTCAGACCCAACAGTTGTTGTTGACCCCAAGCCAGATCCGACGAATGCCGGTACTACCATCGAGGCAACTTCATCAGTAGTTGCCGACGGATCAGCTACATCTACAGTTACAGTAACCTTGGCTGATACAGAGGGCAAACGGTTTACCACTAGCGGTGGAACTGTTGTATTGAATTCGACCGGCTCGGCAAGTATTTCTACAGTAACTGATAATAGTAATGGCACCTATGGTGCAACGGTAACCAATACTACGGCAGAGACTGTTACCATATCAGGTACCTTAGCGGGTAAAGCAATCACCGATACGGCTGAAATCACCTTCGATCCAATTCCAGATGCCGAAGAATCCACTGAACCAGTTGGGCCTTCAATCATAAGAATAAATTCTGGTGGTCCCGAAGTGACAATAGGTGGTGTGACATTCTTAGCGGAAAATTATGATTTGATCGACGGCCCTATTTTTCCTTTTGTTAACGAATTTTTGACAGATGTAGAAGGAACGGACCTTGATGAATTGTTCTATACGGAAATAGTAACGCAAAATGATAGTGCAACTTCCCCATTTTCATATAAAATTCCAATTGAAAATGGTACTTACACTGTAAAACTCTATTGGGCAGAAGTCTATTGGGGGATACACCCTGAAGGAATTGATGGAGGTGTAGGTAGCCGAATATTCAGTGTTACCATGGAAGACATGCCCATAATCAACAATATTGATTTGTTTGCAGAATTAGGCACAGCCAATGCTGACACAAGAATGTATGATATCGAGGTTACTGACGGTGAGTTGACTATTACCTTCCAATCGACCGTGGATAGACCAAAAATATCCGCCATAGAAATATTTGGTAATGGTGCCATTATCCCCTAGAATTTAAGATTTTTTTAACAATTAGACGGTAAGTAGTTGTTACTTTATACAACTAAAAGTAGAAAATGAAAATCTACAAAAGTATTTTGCTGGTAACGGCTGTTATTTTTACAACAGCCTGCCAGTCAAAAGGCAAGGCCACCAAAGCTGATTCGCAAAGTGACAAGAAGGTTGCGGAAGTAGTCAAACTATCTCAAGAAGATTTGAGCAAATATGAAACTGCATACTTTGCCAGTGGTTGTTTCTGGTGCGTGGAGGCTATATTTGAAAGTGTCAAGGGAATCCCAGAAGTAGTTTCTGGTTATGCCGGCGGTACAGAGGAAAACCCTACCTACGAACAAGTAGGTCGTGGTCTGACAAGTCATGCAGAAGCGGTCAAAGTATACTATGACCCGAAAATAATTTCCTTTACTGCTTTAGTACAAGTATTTTTTGGCTCTCACGATCCTACAACTCTAAATAGACAAGGACCAGATCGTGGATCTCAATACCGTTCCGTGGCATTTTATAAGAATAACGATGAAAAGGAAATAATTGAGGGCTACATTGGTGCTTTGAAAGACCAGAACATCTATGACGGTGCACCGATTACTACAGAGGTCGTCAAATTCACTACATTTTATGATGCCGAAGAATATCATCAAGACTACGAGAAAAAGCATCCTAGAAACTCTTACATTACCAATGTTTCAATTCCACGATTGAATCGTTTCAAGCAAAATTTTGGTGACTTCTTAAAAGAAGAGACTCATTAGCAATCCGTTACATAGCTTTTTAAAATAGAACGACCATTAAATGGTCGTTTTTTTATTTGTACATTAGAAGTGCCAGAACAAATAACACCCAATTATGACAACCAGACGAAATTTCATTAAAAAGACCGCAACAGGAACTGCAGCAGTGACATTGAGCAGTATTGTACTACCAACTTCTTCGTATGCCAATGTCCTTGGTGCAAATGACCAAATCAATTGCGCCGTGATTGGTATTAGAAGTCGAGGAAAAGCCCATGTACGTGCAATACACATGGATTCCAACGCCAAAATAATATACAATTGCGATGTTGATGATATTATTTTAGAGGAGCACAGTGCCTGGTGCCAAAAAAATATTGGGTATGTTCCTAAAGTGGAAAAAGACTTCAGGAAGATTTTGGAAGATAAAAATGTTGATGCCGTTTTCATCGCCACACCTGAACACTGGCATGCCCCTATGGCAATTATGGCAATGCAGGCGGGAAAACATGTCTATGTTGAAAAACCTTGCAGTCATAATCCGCATGAGAATACTCTCTTAACAGAAGCCCAAAAAAAATATGGCAAAAAAGTACAAATGGGGAACCAACAGCGTTCTGCTGTAACGTCTATAATGGCCATTGAAGACATAAAAAACGGTGTCATTGGCAATGTTTATAAAGGAGAAGCTTACTATTCAAATAATAGGGGTTCCATAGGAAAAGGAAAAAAAATAGAGGTGCCAAAAACATTGGATTGGGAGTTGTGGCAAGGACCAGCCGTAAGAGAAGATTTCCGTGACAACATACACCCGTATAACTGGCACTGGTTCCGAAATTGGGGTACTGGTGAAATGCATAATAACGGAACCCATGAAGTAGATATTTGTCGGTGGGCATTAGGTGTAGACCTCCCTGAAAGTGTAACTTCTTTTGGAGGAAAATATGCCTATGACGATGATTGGGAGTTTGCGGATAATCAACAAGTAACCTTTAAGTTCTCCGATAATAAGTTCATTACCTGGACCGGGCACAGTAGGGGTATAATAAAGCCTGAACAACCTGGAAGAGGCGTAACCATTTACGGAAGTAAAGGTTCTATTATGTTAGATCGAAATTTCTATAAACTATTTGACTTGCAAGGAAACCCCATTAAATTTGAATTTGAAAAATCAGCTAGTGCGACAACAAATACCAGAGGTGAGGGTGGTCTAGATGTAAATCATGTAGCCAACTTTTTTGATGCCATTCGCAAGGACACTCCATTACAGGCTGAAATAAAAGACGCCAGCATATCTACTATGCTATGCCATTTAGGGAATATGGCCCAAGATGCAGGTGAATCCCTTAAGGTAGATACCAAGACCGGTAAAGTATTGAACAATGACAAGGCAATGAAGGCTTGGAAACGTGAATATGCTACTGGTTGGGAGCCAAAATTATGATTTACCGGCCAATATAAGATTCAAGAACATCGGAGTTCATCGAAAACCCAGCTGCTTTTAATCCTAAAAATGTAAGAATTTACTATCTTTAAGTAGAGATTCCCCAAAATCTTTACTTATGGAAAAACAGTTGTACCTATTTTTCATTTTAGGCCTACTTTCTTGTACCTCTTCAAAAAATCAAAAAGAAGACCATCAGGTGATTGAGGTACACCATACATTGAAAAGTCCAACAATTGATGGCCGCGGAATGGAAAATTCTTGGAACAAAGCGCAATGGCTGCTCCTAGACCAAAACTGGTTGGGTAAATCATACGATTATACTGATTTTAACGGGCGTTACAAATTGCTTTGGAATGAAGAAGCGCTTTACATTTTATTCGAAGTGGTCGATGACGTTCTTTATGATACACATAAAGACCCCTTCAAGCTTTGGTGGAATGATGATAGCATTCAGCTTTTTATAGACGAAGACAATTCAGGAGGGTTGCATCAATACAACCATAATGCCTTTGCCTATAATATAGCTATGGATGGTAATGTTGTAGACTTCGATCTGGGCAAAGAACCAAAATTATACAACGAAAATGTTAGTTCCGCGAAAATTACTGAAGACAACCTCACAACTTGGGAAATTGCCGTTAAATTGTATGATATGAATTTTATAGAAGGAAATAAAAACGGTAGTGTCGTTCTCTCAAAAAATAAAAAAATTGGTTTCGCCTTGGCCTATTGTGATAATGACGGAAGCACAGAACGGGAAAATTTCATAGGCTCGGTATTTGTTCCTGGAGAAGATAAAAATGTAGGATGGATCAATGCCGACGTTTTCGGAACATTGGTGTTAAAGGACTGATTATTCTATTTTAACTTCGCTATACTTCGAGTTTATGACTATGGACCTCTCCCCGCTTTTATTAAGGTGATATCCCTTATGAATGGTATTACTATGATTTTTTGTGCGTTCTAAAGTGATATTTGTGGGACTCGTTAAAGTAGATGAAGTGCCATTTATATAAATATCAAAAGCAACATTCGGCGCGTTGAAATCTAACTCTGCATTTTGTAAAGTAACATCTAAATCTGTAAAGTCACTTGTAATTGCTCCTATTTTCAATTTCCCGAAATCATTTTTGACAAATGCCGATTTTATCAATTTATCGATTTTGACATTTGAAGAAGTTGAATTCAATCTAATATCGAATACCTCTTTCAGATTAACTGTTTCAGAATAATTCGCTTGCAAATTACCAAGATACCACCGGTCTACACTTACGGGGGAATAAGACGCCTTAATAGTCGTCTTATCCCCATCGATGCTAGCGGCCCATAGGCTTGAATGCGAAAGCTTAGCATCCATATGCCAGATGTTATCAGCTAATTTCACTTCCCCGTGCCTCACATTCATTTTAATTTTCATGCCTTTGGGCATTTTTATTTTTATGGTCTTCTTTACCTTGTAGTTTTTGTTTTCTCCATCAGAACTAAAATAAAAGATATTCGGCGCGTCTGAATCATCTCTTGAAATAAAAATACTTCTATCTCGGCTTATTCTATGCTCAGCATGCTCTTCTCTTCGTTTTTGAGCCTCTTCTCTTCGCTCTTGAGCTTCTTCTAGGCGTTTTATCCGCTCTTCTGCTCTTTCCTCCATTTGTTTCTGCCGCTCTTCAGCACGTTCTTCTACTTTTTTCAAATGCTCCTCCCTTTTCTTAGCGCGCTCCCTTTGCCGTTCTTCCATTCTTTTACCCCAATCTTCCATCTTTTTCTGATACTCCTTTCCATAGCTCTTATCAAACTCTTTCTTCCACTTCTCCATATACTCTTCCCCATTTTCTTTGAAAGCATGGTAATCAAAATGAGGTACCAGTCCGTGTGGTAAATCGGGCATTTCTGCAATTTCAGGAAGCCCTATATATTCAAAGGCCATATCAAAACCACTCATATTAGGTGTTTCGGGCATTTCAAACTCAAAATCATGTAACACCGATGACGAATTTGAGAAAAGCCATTTATTGCCTCCCTTGGTCTTTACATCTACTTTTTGACTGTTTCCTAGAATCTCGAAGCTTTCTTTTTCGAAATACCGTTCCGCTTCTTCATCACTTACTCCTTCAATTTCAATTACAGCCGTTACAGCGACCTCATCTTTGCTCCAAGTTTCAAATTCAACATCTGCATGGCTGGTATCTATATTCAACACAGCATCCTTAGAAACAGCAAAGGTTTCATTATAGGTTTTGGTCTCTTTTTGACCATGAGCCCAGCCTATACTGATGAGGCATAGAACTAGGGCTAGGGTCTTAAATGATGTTTGTCTCGACTTGTTCATTTTTTGATGTTTTTAATTCGTTCAACTTCTTTTTTAATTTCTGTAGTAACTGCAAACGCAGTTGCAAATTTTGAATAAGCGCTGAAATTGTCTGGTCGTTCGGACCAATTTCATTCAGTTCGTTATTCAAGTTCTTATATTCTGTATTCAACGCCTCCAACTGTTCCATAAAACTGTTGATAAGTGCTTCATTTTCTTCGGAAATTTCCAGTCTGGAGAGTTCCAGATTGATATTGGCAGTATAATAGCTTTCCACTTTTTTCAAATCAGGTGAAAGATCGCCTAGCGAAATACCCTTTTGTTCTTCCAGATTTGGATTCTTTTCCACGATCGAAGGTTCGCCAACAGATTCTTTACCATATTTTTGATAGGTAAACAACCCGATACTCAGTAAGACCAGCGCCGCAGCCGCTATCTTCAAAAACGAAAAAGAAGATTTTTCTCTTATGGGAAGCTCCTTCTGCATTCGTTCTAAAAACCGCTCTTCATGCCCTTTCTTCATCAAAGGTTTCTCCTTTTTTCGCTGTTCTTCGAACAGCTTTCTAAGATCCTGTGCCATATCCTTTTCCTTTTAAAAGTTCTTTTAGTTGTGCCTTACCTCTTAACAATCGGGTTCTACACGTTGATCCCGTAATATTCAAAACCTGCGAGATTTCATTGTGATCAAAACCTTCTACCAAGAACATCATCACCACATATCTATATTTATCAGGTAACTCCTCTATTGCCAACTTTACCTCATCAAGTGTGATATGATTGTCAATTGTCCAGTCCTCATCAGTTTCCAAACGCATATAATTTTCATCCAATTCCACTGAATTTTGCCGGTTCGACTTTAGAAAATCAATACTCTTATTGATGACTATTCGCTTCAACCAAGCCCCAAAAGTTACATCACCCTTAAACTGGTGAATCTTTTGAAATGCCTTTATGAAAGATTCTTGCAAAACATCTTCAGCGTCATCCGCATTTTTCAGAAAACGCATGGCAACACAAAACATTCCATCACAATACTGTTTGTAAAGCGTCAATTGCGCCTTGCGATTGTTGGCTTTGCATTCTTCTACGACATCAATTTGAAACATTAGGCCCGTTTCGTTGGTGGTTGTTATTGTTTTGTTATTCTAAGGACGATAGAAATATACCGATGTTGCAAAAAACGGTTAATTTTATACCGAATTAAATTTACTACGTGAAGCAAGTTACTATCAATACGCCCTTTATTACCTTAATTGTATTGGATTATGGGGCAATTATTCAAAAATTATTGGTGAAGGATAAAGATGGTAATTCCATCAACTTAGTGGTTGGGAAAGAATTTCCTAGTGACTATCCGTTTGATGCCAAAGTTCTTGGCGCTTCCGTTGGAAGATATGCGGGGCGAATCTCGAACGGTGGATTTGTATTGGATCGTGAAACCTATCCAATATATGAGCAAAAAGGAATTCATCTTCACGGGGGGAAGAAAGGTTTTCACAAACGTGATTGGACTATTGAAGAAGTACATCATGGTCGACAACCTTTTGTCAAACTATCTTATTTAAGTAGACATTTAGAAGAAGGCTACCCTGGCAACCTAAAAACCACGGTAACCTATAAATTAATCAATAATTCGCTTCATATTACCTATGAGGCTAGTACAGACCGTACCACTGTTGTAAACCTTACCAATCATTCCTACTTCAGAATGGATGATGAGAGCAAAATCGATGATTATCGTTTGCAATTGAATTGCTCAAAAATGGTTGAATGCTTTGCTAATTGTTTGCCAACAGGTAAAGTAGTTTCCGTTTTTGAAACGCCTTTTGATTTTTTACAGGAAAAAGAAATCGGCAATGTTCGATTTGATACACCCCTGGTTCTCAATTCGAATTCAACATTTGCAGCCAAAGTGGCTTCAAAAAAATCAGGAATTTCTTTACATGTGCGAACCAACCAACCCGCAATGGTAGTTTATACACCTCCTGAATTTCCTGCAATTTGTTTCGAAACTCAAAATTATCCCGATGCACCTAATCATAAACATTTTCCGAGTAGCGTTTTACGTCCGGGTGAATCATACAAAAATACTTCGCAATACACTTTCGATTTAATCTGACTTTCAGGTATCAAACCAAAAGGACTGCAAGCATTTTAGTACCTTAGTGTGGAACATTTAAAAATCTTATCATGAAAATTCCTAAGTGGTTAAAAATTGTTGGATTGCTTATCATTGGTCTATGGTTGTTATTCAAATTTGTGGCTTGGCCCATGCTACAAAAAGAAACCAAAAAAATCAGCGCCGAAAAAACGACTACTTATACCGAACAGGGTTATGATCTTTCAGTAACGTATTCCAGCCCTTCAAAAAAGGGCCGTGTGATTTTCGGGGAATTAGTGCCCTATGATGTCGTTTGGAGAACCGGAGCAAATGAGCCTACTACTTTCACTACCGCTACATCTATTAAAATATTGAACAATGAACTACCTGCGGGCACCTATTCACTTTGGACCAAGCCAGGAGTCGATAATTGGTCAGTTATGTTCAATTCCGAGGTTCCTGAATGGGGAGTTACCCTTTTAAGTGGTGGTAAAGAAACTACTAGAGACCCAGATAATGATGTTGTACAGGTCGAAATACCTTCCAAAACCCTAGCAAGTCCACAAGAACAATTTACAATAGCTTTTCAAGATACCGGTCTGTTGCATATGGCCTTGTCATGGGATGAAACTATTATTCTCGTCCCGATTAATAAATAAGTTTGGCCGTTAAACGAAATATCGAATCCAAAGGTATCTCCAAAATTCGGAAGAAAAGACAACAAACTCTTTCCGTAAATGAATTGATACAAGGAGTTCACGATGGTGATACCTCTTCACTGGCTAGGGCGATTACCCTAGTGGAAAGTACTCAAAAAAAAGATATTGAAACGGCCAATTTAATAATTGAAAAATGCCTTAAAAACAAGACAGAAAGCATTAGAATCGGAATAACGGGGGTTCCTGGAGTTGGCAAAAGCACTTTTATTGAGTCACTAGGCAAACAACTCACCGCTAGTGGCAAGAAAGTTGCTGTTCTCGCGATTGACCCAACCAGCACTGAAACCAAGGGTAGCATACTAGGAGACAAAACCCGTATGCCAGAATTGGTCAAAGACCCCAGGGCCTTTATCCGCCCCTCCCCGTCTGGCATGTCTTTAGGTGGAGTTGGTCGCAAAACCCGGGAGACCATTATTTTATGTGAAGCTGCAGGATATGAAGTGATATTGATTGAAACTGTTGGTGTTGGTCAAAGCGAAACGATGGTGCACGGTATGGTAGATTTCTTTCTCCTTCTCAAACTACCCGGGGCAGGTGATGAATTACAAGGCATCAAAAGAGGCATCATTGAAATGGCAGATGCTATTGTTATCAATAAAGCTGACAGAGATAACCTGAAAGCAGCGAGAATCGCCAAAATCGATTTCAACAAGGCACTTCACTTTTATCCTCCAAAAGAAAGCGGGTGGATACCAAAAGTTCTTATATGCT
>CAZTLZ010000138.1:0-9379 GCA_964614665.1 uncultured Maribacter sp. | reverse complement strand
TTCAACCTCCTCATCCTCTGAGAGAATATTTTCATTTCTCAAAAACTCAGTATAGTTTTCTATCGGGTCTTTCGCTGCCCATTCATCCATTAACTTTTGAGGTACATATTTGGTTCCGCTGGCCTCTTCATGACCGCGCATTCGAAAAGTTTTAAATTCCAAAAGTACTGGTGCCGGCTTATTTCGCATTCTTTTGCAAATAGCATTCACAGTAGTATATACCTCTAGAATATTATTACCATCTACTATGTGCGATTCGATACCATACCCCTTCCCTTTGTCCACCAAATGTTCGCATCTGTATTGCTCATTAGTTGGCGTGGAAAGTCCATAGCCATTATTCTCGATACAGAACAAAACAGGCAAATCCCAAACGGCTGCGACGTTTAACGCCTCGTGAAAATCCCCTTCGCTCGTACCTCCTTCTCCAGTGAAGACCGCTGTGACATGTTTTCTCTTTTTTAGAACATCCGCTAAAGCTATACCATCGGCAACACCCAATTGCGGGCCCAAATGGGATATCATTCCCACAATTTTGTGGTCTTGCGTTCCGAAGTGAAAACTACGATCTCGACCCTTTGTAAATCCGGATGCTTTTCCCTGCCATTGTCCAAAAAGCCGATATAAAGGTATACCCCTAGATGTGAAAACACCCAAATTGCGATGCATGGGAAGAATATATTCCTCTTTGTTCATTGCACTAGCAATACCGACCGATATCGCCTCCTGGCCAATACCGCTAAACCACTTTGAAATCTTACCCTGTCGTAATAGAATCAACATCTTCTCTTCTACCATTCGAGGTTTCAGCATTCTTTCATATAGTTCGAGCTGAACTTTGCGGGGTATTCCCTTGTTCTGATATTGCATGTTATATTTTAATGGACATATTGGGAAAATCTGGATAAATGTAACAAAAAAGACTGCAAAAAGTTAGTGGTTTCAGTTTGTCCATACATTATTTGTTAACTTTGATACAAACTTTAAAAGTAGCATTATGAGCGTAGTACCCAGTGTTGATTTAAAGGATTTTACTTCAGGGGATTCTTCAAGAAAACAAAAGTTTATTACTGAAATAGGAAAGGCCTTTGAAGAAATAGGTTTTGTAGCCTTGAGCGGACATTTTCTTTCCCAAGAATTAGTCGATAATCTTTATGGTGAAATCAAGAAGTTCTTTGAACTTGACCAGAAAATAAAGGATTCCTATGAGATTGAAGGTATTGGAGGCCAACGAGGCTATACCTCTTTTGGAAAAGAACATGCCAAGGGACGCAAAGAAGGGGATTTAAAAGAGTTTTGGCATTTTGGTCAGTATGTTGAAGAAAACCCGAAGTTGGAAGCTGAATATCCTACCAATGTAACGGTTAAAGAGCTTTCGGATTTTAACAAAATTGGGGAGGAGACCTACAAGATGTTAGAAAAAACGGCAAAGTATGTGCTCCGCGCTTTGGCACTACACCTGAATTTGGAAGAAAACTACTTTGATGAATTTATCAAGAACGGGAATTCCATTTTACGCCCAATTCATTATCCGCCAATTAAAGAGGAGCCTAAAAATGCAGTTCGCGCGGCTGCCCACGGCGATATTAACCTTATCACATTGTTGATGGGTGCCCATGGTAAAGGTTTGCAGGTCATGAATCATAAAGGGGAATGGATAGATGCCATTGCAAGACCGGATCAATTGATGATCAACGTAGGCGATATGCTCTCGCGTTTGACTAATAACAGATTAAAATCTACTATCCATCAGGTGGTGAATCCACCAAAAGAGTTATGGGGAACTTCGCGCTATTCTATCCCATTCTTTATGCATCCTGTTAGTGGAATGCCATTGAATTGTTTAGACCACTGTATCGATGAAGAGCATCCAAAAGTTTTTGAAGATACTACCGCTGGAGAATTTTTAAGTGAACGGTTGATTGAATTAGGATTGGTAAAGTCTTCTAAGTAAGAAAATTAATGGATATTTATAGTGAGATGAATGATTGAAATATTTATTCTCTATTTACGTTTGGTACTCTAAACTAACCATTTCCATATCCACATGAACAAACCCTTAGCGGTAATTTTCTTTTTTCTCGTATGTTTTCAACTCAGTGCTCAAATCAAGTTTGAGAAAGGGTATTTTATCTCTAATACAGGTGAAAGAACAGATTGTTTGATACGAAATGTAGATTGGAAGAACAATCCTACCCGCATCATCTATAAAATTTCTGAAGAATCGGAGTCATTGACTAAAACAGCGCTAGAAATCTCCGAATTCAAGGTTGATAAACACAAGTTTATCAAATCTAAAGTAAAATTAAATCGATCATCTGAACTTGCAGGTAGTTTAGAACATACACGCGAAGTGAAGTTCAAGGAAGAAGTATTGCTGCTACGGTCATTGAGTGAAGGTTCGGCAAACCTATATTATTTTGAAGAGGGCAATCTTCGACGTTTCTTTTATTCGAAAAAAGACAATGAGCCAATGCAATTGGTCTATAAACGATTTCGTAATTCAGATTATAGCATAGGAGAAAATAATCAATACAAACAACAATTGTGGAATAACTTGAAATGCGAGGCAATTACGAAGGAGAATGTTAACAAAGTTCCATATAAAATTGATGCATTGATTAAACTATTTGAAAGTTTCAACAATTGTGCTGATCCGAATTGGATAAAACCAGATAAAAAGAAAAGTGCTTTTATTTTCAAAGTTTCCATCAGGCCTGGGCTTAATTCCTCTTCTCTAGACGTATCGGCGAATAATACGGTTTTCGATAACAAAAAAAGCTTTCGAATTGGTACTGAACTTGAGGTAATTATGCCTTTCAACAAAGGTAAATGGTCTTTCACTATCGAACCCACCTATCGTGATTACCAAATGAACATTGGTAGTTCACCGTTTTTATCTGGGCAATCTGATAGATTAAAAGTCGATTATACTTCAGTTGAAATTTCCATAGGTGCAAGACATTCCTTTTATTTAACCAATAATTCTAAACTCTTCATGAGTGGATATTTATTAAATGACCTAAGTTTGAACTCAACAGTTAACGCACCTGGTGTTTTGGAAGTTAAGCCTTTCAGCAATTTTGCGATTGGCTTGGGATATAAGATAAAAGACAAAATCTCAATGGAATTCAGATACGATTTATCCAGAGAGTTATTTAGATCCAATTTTATTACCTCTGAATTCAAAAACATTTCCGTAATTTTTGGGTATACTATTCTATAAATACAGTTTTAATGGACTTAAAAGATCAACTTAAGAACCTTTTCCCCGAACATGTACCTACGGAATCGAAAGAAATTAAACCCAAAAGTGACATCTGGCTACAAGACGACCCAATAATTTGCAAATATGAAAAGAGAAAGGGAAAACCTATTACAATCTTAGAGGGCTACACGGGGGCGGACAAAGATTTCAAAATACTGGCAAAGGAATTAAAGAAAAAGTTAAGTGTTGGGGGATCTATAAAGAACTACACAATAATCATACAAGGTGATTACCGTGATAAAATCATGACAATTCTAAAGGAAAAAGGGTTTAAGGTCAAACGTGTCGGAGGATGATTCTTAGATAGTTCAAATACGCGGCCTCCCTGTTTTTTATTGGTAATTAATTGAATTTTTAGTTAATTTTATTTTGTTACTTTTGATTAAATGTTACTTTTAGACAACATAACCTAAACAACAGACCAGCATGAGTTCCCTATTACATATTACCAACGGAGATGCTTTTACCGAAAGGCTGGGCACTCTAAAGTTAAAAGGTGATGTTATCACATGGCGCGAGATGCTCTGTGAAGGTAAAACGCTCAACAATGTTGGTAGCGAAAAATTTTGGAAAACGCGTTTTGAGTTCCTCAACAAGAACTATAAGGTTTCCAAATCCTGGTTTATTGAAAAAACCTTAAAAGAATATCGTTCCCTTTGTAATCATAAGCAACAAGATCATATTGTTCTTTGGTTTGAGTATGATCTGTTTTGCCAGATCAATATGCTGGCTGTATTGAGTTGGTTGAAAGCAAATCGCAAGTACGCTGAAATTTCTTTGGTTTGTAGCGGTAAAGAAGACAATTCAGATAAATTATATGGTTTAAACGAATTGAGCAATGAGCAACTATTCAAACTCTACGAAAACCGTACTATACTGACCCAAGACGATATTGAGTACGCCGACTATGTCTGGCAGTTGTATTGCAGTGATAATCCTATTCGTTTAGAAAACCTTTCTGATTTCAAGAATTACCAATTCGATTATCTCGAAGAAGCCGTCAACTCACATCTGCACAGGTTTCCGTCTATAAAAAATGGCCTTAATGAAATGGAAAATACCATATTAAGATTGGCTACTGAAACCAGACATACCTCAAAAAAATCCCTTCTTGGCACCCTCTTGAAGAGCCAAGGATCCTTAGGTTTTGGCGACTCTCAATACGAACGAGCACTATCCAGATTAAAGCCTTTATTCTCTTCTTTTAATCCAGTTAAACTTACCGAAACCGGAAAAAAGATTCTAGACAATCAAACGAATTATTACTCCTCTTTACAGGATAATGATGTTTATTTAGGTGGCTCTTTGAAATACAGCTTCCTTTATAATACACATACGGACAGAATACTAAAGTTATAGTATGCAGCTGGGGCCATCCGAGCTAATTTTGAATGCTGACCACAGCATTTATCACCTCAACTTACTTCCAGAAGATATTGCTTCGACCATTATCACAGTTGGTGATCCTGATCGCGTCTCTGATGTCTCTAAGTATTTTGACTCCATTGAATTGAAGAAAGGCAAGCGGGAATTTGTTACTCACACGGGGTACTTAAATGGAAAACGCTTAAGTGTTATTTCAACCGGAATCGGAACGGATAATATTGATATTGTTTGTAACGAATTGGATGCACTGTCCAATATAGATTTCGATACCAGAAAGGTTAAAAGTGAAATTACACAGCTTAAATTTATCCGCATCGGAACATCTGGGGCCATTCAACCAGAAATACCACTAGATTCTTTTTTGATAAGCGAATACGCCATGGGGTTTGATTCCCTTTTACACTTTTACAAAGGTGATTCCGTTCAAGATTTTGAAATTAAAAAGGCATTCGTAGAACATGCGCGTTGGCCAGTTGAAAACTCCTTGCCATATGTGATAAAATGCGATAGTATTTTAGCGGACAAACTATCCTCAAATCGTATACGATTTGGATTTACAGCAACAAACACGGGGTTTTACGGCCCGCAGGGTAGAAACCTCAGAGTACCCATTAGAGAAGTTGACTTTATTTCTAAGCTTTCATCATTCCGGTATCACAATCTAAAAATCACCAATCTTGAAATGGAAACTTCAGGTATTTATGGTCTTTCAAAATTGATGGGCCATCAAGCGGTTTCGATGAATTGTATTCTAGCCAACCGTGCCACAGGCAAATTCTCTGAAAATCCTGAAAAATCAATTGACGAATTAATAAAATACACCCTAGATAAACTTACGTCATGAAAAATGTCAAAATAGTAGGAGTACCGGAACATTTTAACCTTCCTTGGCATATGGCAATTGAAGAGGGAGCTTTTGCAGAACGAGGAATTAAACTTTCTTGGACCGATGTTCCTGAAGGTACAGGCAGAATGAGCCAAATGTTGAAAGATGGACAAGCTGATTTGGCCATAATATTGACTGAGGGAATCATAAAAAGTATTAGCGAAGGAAACCCTTCAAAAATTGCACAAGAATACATTGCCACCCCTTTGCTTTGGGGTATTCATGTCGCTTTTGAAAGTAGGTTCAAACACATTGCCGAACTTGAAAAGGCTAAGGCGGCCATTAGCCGTTTTGGAAGTGGAAGTCATTTAATGGCCTATGTCAATGCCCAAAATCAAGATTGGGATGGCCAAACGCTTAAGTTTGAAGTAATAAATAACTTGGATGGAGCTATAGAAGCACTTTCAAGTGGCGGCGCGGATTATTTTATGTGGGAGCATTTTACAACAAAGCCCTTAGTGGATAATGAAACATTTCGCAGATTGGATGATTGCCCTACTCCATGGCCCTGCTTTGTTATAGCCGCTACGAACACTTTTATCAACGAAAATGAAAATATATTAAAGCACATTTTAGAGGTTATCAATACCTACACTACTGAGTTTAAGAGCATACCTAGCATCGATAGGACATTGTCAAATAGGTATGATCAAAAAATAGAGGACATTCGAGAATGGCTTTCCAAAACCCGTTGGAGTCAAAAACAGATGGATTTTGAAACTGCGAAAGGAGTACAAGATACATTACAAGAACTAAAACTCATACAAACCATAGTGAGCGCTGAGGAAGTTCTAATTTGAAGGTCATAGTGTTTTTTCTTTGGCAAAGAACTTATTGATGAGCATTCTGAAGTTATTTTCGGATAATGGTTTTTTTATTATCTCTTTGACATAAGGGTTATCAAACGCTTTTATTAAACCACTTTGGTCCTCACTTGTAGTTAAAATAATCACTGTCTGACCCTTGGTTTCCTGATCCACTAGTTGATCATAGGCCTTAAGAAATTCCCAACCATTCATAATTGGCATTCGAATATCCAATAAAACAAGACAGGGTTTCAAAAGTACGTCATCGCCATTCTCGGTCTTTCCACTCAAAATTTCCAAAGCTTCCGCCCCATTTAAAGCTACTGCGACATCAATATCCAGATTAAGTTTACCAATAAAAATCTTGTTAAATAGATTGCTGATTTCATCATCATCTATCAACAAAATGGAACTTAAGCGGGAAGAACTCATACTATTTTTGGTTAGACAATATCAAAAGTAGTAATTTTCTTTCTTAATGATAAGAAAATCAAATTTTTTGTACGAATAGTATCAAATCCTACACAAATGGTTAATTCATGCTTTCAAAGTAAATGAAGTGTGGCATAATAAAATCACCAAACTATAGAAAAACCCGTTGTGCGCTGTATTATAGCTTTAGTTTGACTGAAATGTTTATTGCCAAACCAATACCCGCGATTAGCACTTAAGGGTGAAGGGTGCCCGCTAGTTAAAATGTGGTGTTTAGAGTCGTCAATAAGTGAAGCCTTCTTTTTAGCAAAACCGCCCCAGAGTAAAAAAACCAAACTATGTCTTTCGTCAGATAGTTTTCTAATTATGGCATCTGTAAATTGCTCCCACCCTTTATTTTGGTGACTCCCTGCCTGATGGGCCCTTACGGTCAATGTTGCATTTAGAAGCAGAACCCCCTGCTCTGCCCAGCGTTCAAGATTTCCACTTTTAGGGTATGCGACCCCAACATCGGTCTCGACTTCCTTGAAAATATTGATTAAAGAGGGTGGATGTGCCATCCCATCGCCCACCGAAAAACAGAGTCCGTTGGCCTGACCTGGGCCATGATAGGGGTCTTGCCCAATAATTACAACCTTGGTCGCATCGAAAGGACAATGCTCAAAGGCTGCAAAAATATCCTTTCCTTTTGGATAACAGGTGTTCTTCGCATACTCTTCCCTTACATACTGGGCGAGCTGATCAAAGTACGGTTTTTGAAATTCTTCGGATAGTTTTTCCCTCCAAGAGGAGTGAATTTTTACATTCATGGACTAAATAACTGTTAGGTCCAAAAATAAGGCATTTTGAAGGAATGAACAGGGACCATAAACATGTGGATTTGACTTTAGTCGTCAAATCTTAGTTCCGCCAACTGAGATTCGACTTTCGTTTGTTGGTTTAAGCGGGTTTCTAATTCCTGTAGGTACATTCGAGAGTTTTTATCATTAAGGCTCTTGTTTGCCTTAGAGGCCCATTCCAAAGCTTTTTCGAGATTTCCCCCAAACTCCATCCCAACAGCAAGATTGTGACACGCCCGTCCTACTATTTTTGTTTTTGGGTTGCTAGTCTCTTCCTTCCATAATTCCTTCGCTTCAACTAAATTTCCAGAGGCGGCACTTATTCCGGCCTGAACTAGTTTATCAGTACCTTTGACAAAATATTCTCTTATAATTTTACGTTCATATGGCTTAAATCTTTCACCATATAAATTGCCAACAAGTTTCCCTGCTGATAAAATACTGTCTTTTCGACTACCTATGGCCCTTAACGCTGCCACAGGATCAACTCCTTTTGCCTTTGAAACAAACTGTTGGTTAGAGGTATATTCGTCAACAATCTCTTCAAGAAATGGATCATAAATCCTCCAGCCATTCTGAATAAATGTCTCCAGGGTTATTTCTTGAGCCGATACCTTTTCCTTTTCACGCATCATGTTGAGTTGCTCCATTTTCGTTTTTTTCAATGAAACCTGTGTTTCCGCATCAAAGTGCGTTAAATAAAAAAGGGCATCTATATTGTTATTTTCACACAATGATTTAATACCATCCCAAGAAACCTTATCAGAATTGCTTCCTAAGTTGCTAAATCCATGTTCGGAAGTTACATTCAACGATTCAACCTCGAAACG
Source organism: uncultured Maribacter sp. (assembly GCA_964614665.1). GTDB lineage: Bacteria > Bacteroidota > Bacteroidia > Flavobacteriales > Flavobacteriaceae > Maribacter_C. Next base: position 932 of record CAZTLZ010000138.1, on the reverse strand, counting down.
ATTATCCTTTTGCAGTTCATCTATCAAGCCATTCACAGCTGCAGCTTGCCCCTTCTTAACCAGCCATTGATCTTCAATAGCTACCAAACGATCAAGTCCTTTACCCAAACTACGTTCTTGGTCATGTCCGACGCTATTTAGCACACCCACCCTGACAATTTTATCAGATAGATCTACACGAGCCGGCTCCATAGCTTTAATAGTTACTTGCTGCGTTGAACCACAGCTAGCTAGTAACAATAAGAGGCTTATTATCGAAAGCTTAGATATATTCTTCATCCATGAAATTATTTAATTGACAATGAGCCCAAACTAACGAGCCAATTGCTGATCCAGTACACGATTCTGCCGTACTCTATACTTGAGTACGTTAACATAATCCAACGCGATGTTCGTTCTATATTCCGTATAGGACTTTGAGGCGAAATGTATGGCCTTCTCTAAATTCCCATTGATTTCATTACTGATCGCCATATTGTAATGTGCTCTACCTGCAATCTTTTCATCCGGACTGTTTAATTCTTGTTTCCAAAGTTCGGCAGCCCCGTCCCAGTCCCCTGCTTGGGCTCTGCGCTGAGCGATTTTAAAATTGTCCGTACCCCTAACGAAATAATCCCTAGAGATGCGTCTTGTTCTTGGAATCAATCGCTTGGCATAGGCAATGCCGACATTTCTGCTATATTCTTGAACAGTTTCATTTCGACCAGCAACAGCCTCAATCGCCTTCATAGGGTTGATCCCCTTACCTCTAAAGGTCATGTTTTTGTTAAAAAGGCGTTCATCAACAACCTCTTTTATCTGTGGGTCATAAATACGCCATCCGTTGACTACGTTAGTGGCCAATGTAACCTCTTGGGCAGGAACATCAACGTCTACTCCCAAGCTATTCGGTAGTTTCATGGTACTGATTTTGTAATCAGCCTTCGTATCCG
>CAZTLZ010000137.1:0-9547 GCA_964614665.1 uncultured Maribacter sp. | reverse complement strand
ATATCTACGGAGAAGAAACATTGGAGAACGCTTATCATCGGGAAGCGTATCAATTCGAATCTATTTATGTTGAGAACAAAGGAAATGGCAATTTCAATATGGATTACCTCCCAACAAGTGCTCAATTGGGTCCAACAATGTCCTTCGCCTTTTCTGATGTGAACAATGATGGCCATATTGATGTAATTGGCTCGGGAGCCATTCACGAAACTGAGGTTGAAACGGTAAAGTACGATGCAAATGTTGGATATATTCTTTTGGGCAATTCCAAAGGAGGATTACAACCAATTAAGGATTATGGTTCTTATAACGATAAAAATGCCAAAGCCATGAAAGTGATGAATATTTCTGGAGAGGATTATTTTGTTATTGCAAATAATGATGATGAACTGTACATGTTCAAGAAAGTTACCAAATGAATCCCTCCCTATTTCCCAAGTGATTTTTTAAACTAATTTTGAAGACTTTTGACGGAGTTTTTGGGGTAAATACAGGCACCAACATTGGTCAGCGAAGATTGAACATGTTAGGCGCATTCTATTTACTGAATACTTCTATATTCAACTCCATTCCTTCTTTGATATCTACGATGTAATCCTGTGTGTCATTGGGGTGTTGTTGGGTAAAAACACGTTGATTGTCAACACTGGGAGACAAATCGCGATTTCGATGATAAATGGTCCATTTTTCAATGTCTTCTTGGGTTAGTTCATCTCTCCTACGTTTGCCCATCATTTCTATCATGAATGGATCACGAGAATTGCTGGTCCATCGGGTTGCGCCTTGTCTAACCTCAATTTTATACCTACCCGCCACAGGCCCTTCGTTTTGTGGCACGGAATATCTTCCAAGTTCTCCAGTTCCACTGTTGTTTTGATAAATAATGACAGGTGGCGCATTAAGGTCATCTAATGAAGTTATTATTACCGAACCTCTAACCAAGGGTTTTCCATCGAGTAAAATTGACCCTGACAATGAAGTTCTAGATTTACTTGTCAAAAAGCCGTTGGTCCACAACCAGTTTTTGGCCAAGTAGGGCCACTGACCTAAAATAGGATCTCCAATAGCAAAGCCCGTACCGTGATCACCGGTTTGAAAAAAATGAGCTTCCACCGGCAAACTGGCCTGAATCAAGCTAGAATGTAATCGTGCCATGCCTTTCAGGCTTCCTGAATCTTCTGCCGTACCATACATAAATATCGGTGGTATGTTCTCCTTTGGAAATGCCCCCAAAGTTTCTGGCATTTCACCAAATCCATAAGCAATCAATATGAAGTTAGGGTTTGTAGGCTGTCTATCTAGTGAATCTACTGCATCGGCTTCACCTGCAAATGAACTAAAAGCCAGATCAACACATAAATCGGCACCTGCAGAGAAACCAACGGCACCCAATCTGTCCGTAGAGACATTATATTCAGAAGCATGTGAACGGATATACTGTATGGCCCTCTGACCATCCATCAACCACTCTGTGCGACTATAAATAGGTCTTAGCCGATACCTGAGCAAAAAAGCTGTAAAACCTTGTTCTTTAAGCCACTGAGCTACTAAAACTCCCTCATGATCCTTGGCCCGGATGACAAATCCACCACCTGGGATAACCAGTACAGCCGCGCCATTGTGTTTGGAAGGTTCCGGAACAAAAGGTATGATCGCGGGTTTGTCTTCGTCACTGGTGCCAGTGGCATTTGGTGCGCCATCCGGCCACAATAGAATGGGGTCTGCCAATTTCTGGCCTTTTAAGGAAAATGACGAAATCATCAGAATCATTGTAAAAACTTGAGCAATTAGTTTCATGTATATTCTTTTATTAGTTCTATAATCTTTGATTCACCATGTTGTTAAAAATAGAACCAAAGGTGTAGCTAAATCCAACCCTAAAATATGCGTCAAAAGCGGTTGCTACCTCTCTTTGTTTAGTTATTATATCTTCGAATGTTGTTTCACCTTTTGCCAGATTAATTTGATCTCTAACAATTTCATACCCGCCCGAAACACGAGTAGAAAGCCCCTTAAATAACCTTACATTAACATTAAATTCCCAATCAAGGTTTTTTCTTTCTGCGTTGCTAATAAACTGGGAATATCCTATTCTGTTGAATATCGTACCCCATGGTTGATTAAACCTGACTTCGGCCCTAATAGAATGTAATGGAATTAAATCTTCATTTTTATCATAAATTGTCAATGCAGTGTATTTCTGATAAAGATATCCTACATGGTAGTTAATGGTAAACTGTTTTTTTGACAGCTCCGACCATGGAAATATATTGTATTCAAATGCTAGTGTTGATTGACTCTTTAAATCAATATTACGAAATGAGTTGGATTCCAACCTTGTGAAAACTCCAGCAGACCAGTGTTCACTTAAACTTTTGATTAATCGTCCTGAATAATACGACCTAGTAACCTTAATATTGATTGTGTCCTGAATTGTTTTATTCTTTGTTTCGCTATATAGATCATGACTAAAACGGTATTTATCCGTTATTCTATCCGCCTCTAATTTGTACTCGTACTCGGCATTTTTTTCTTGAGATTCCCAATCGAAATCTGCTGCTGCCGATATTTCAAAAACCCAATAGTTCCAAGGATCTTTCACTAGATTATCTTGTTCATTTTCATTTATTGGTAATCTCTCGCTAGAAACACTTATATCATATCCCGATTTTGAATTATAAAGAAAAGGAACAAGGCCTGCCTCGATAGTTTTCTTTATTTTCACCCTAATCTCATCAGGTGAATCTAGTGTACTGGTAGTTAAATTGAGTTTGTAAAAACTGTCTTCAAAATCGTTTTTACCGAAAAATGAAATTTCATACGCCCGTCCTCCGCTTCCTGTAGAGTTTCGTACAAAGAATATATGTACATCGGCATCACCTTGATCGCGAACATAATCTACATAATCAATTTCTTGACGAATGTAATCGTGGTCACAAAAATTGCAATCTAAATTGACCATAAGCGTTGCAGAACCTGAGTTTGCAACATCCAATGTTTGAGCATAACCTCTTATTAACACAAAAATTTGCAGCATCCAAAAAAGTAGATTTTTATGCATTGGTTATTTATTAAGTTGTAATTGGATGTAACCGATAATTTCGGCATTCTTTGTTCTTTCGGCTAACTTCTCTATGTCCCATCCATTATTTCGTTTTGCATGAACATCGGCGCCATTTTCAACCAAAAGTTTTACCATGTCCATTTTTTTTCTTTGAATAGCGTACATAAGAGGAGATAGCTTATTGTACTTTTCCCAATTTACATCTGCTCCGTTGTCTATTAATATTTGGATGTTTGTACTATTATTGGATTTTATTGCTTCATAAATCGCTGTTCGACCATCATAACGAGCTGCGTTTGCCGACCCACCTTTATCAATAAGTAATTCCAGTATTTGAGTACGTTCATCATTTGCAGTAATGAAAATTGGTGTTTCACCCTTAGAATTATCTCCAACATCAATACTCGCATTATTATCTAATAACAAAACGACCATTTCATAATTGTTTCTACGCGCCGCTTCATGCAAAGGTGTTAATCCATCGTATTCACAGTTTACATCTGCCCCTGCCTTAAGCAATATTTGGGCATTCTCTATTTTACCTCTTCTAACTGCGCCATTCAAGGCCGAGTGATTTCGATAAGTTTGTGCATGGACATTTGCGCCATGAGATATAAGGGTATTAATTGTTTCTGGTGAATCTTGCAAAGCAGCTCCCATTAGAACTGTCCAACCATTTGTATTGCTTGCATTTACGTTGGCACCAGCTTCTATCAAAATATTAGCAATTTCAAACTTCTCATTATCAATAGAATACATTAAGGGTGTACGATTGCGTTTATTTCTAACCTCAATATTGATCCCTTGCGCCAACAGGTTCTTTACTTCTTCAATATTTCCTTTCTTAACAGCTTCAAAGATTGCAGGAGTATCTTGAACGTTTAGGGGGATTTGACCTCCGGTTGTTTCTTTAGTCTCCAGTTGATCTCTATTGGTTGGCACTGCCCATGCTAGTGGGTTTATCCCAATAAAGATTACTACCAAGGCTACATTTGTAACTCTAGAAAGTTTCAAAAGGCATTGCTCAAAATACTGTTCTATTTTTTCCATTTTTTCTAAGTAAGCAAATGTCTTTTATTATAATAAATCCTCACAATCAAACACCATTATGCCAGAATTTCAATTATCACGTCATCGGAAAAGACAACTTTCTCATCAATTGTCGTATTCCGGTATCAATTACATCTACTCTATAGTTATTGTCTTTCGGAATCTGAGGTGTCCTTCCAATTCTGTGTAGTATAAGGCAATCTTTGCACTAGGTTTCAATTCCCTTCTTTTTTGTCAACCTCTATGAATAATAACAATGGTCACCAATAAAGCTGACTTTACTTAATTACTGGGCAACATCCAATCTGCCCGTTTTGCAAAATCAGCTTGGATTTCTTCCAACCATTTTGAGACACTCTCTCTACCTGGTCCATCATACCAATGTTTCTTATTAGGATCACGCTGCTCATACTGTCCGCCCCAACTTTCTTGATTGGGTATTTCGGGGTTGTTCTTGCCATAAATGGCACTCATTAAATGTAAAAATGTGGGTGTATCGCCTTCTTGCATCCCAGGAGGTTCTGGATTAAAGCCTGATCTTGGGTATATAGCACCCAAAGGTCCATGGTTTTTACGGATATTGGTATTGAGCCATTCCAAATTTCCTAAAGGGGATTTTTGGGCAAACATACCCCCATAAGTTTTTTGTGAAACAATCATGAACAGGTCTGGGAAATTATCTAGCAACCACTGACCTGAACCATCTTGCCCTGTTTTGCTTCCCAACCCGATCATAAAAATTCTCATTTTGCTTAAAAATTTGTCCAGTTCTTCTGGTGTTCTAGTTTGCTGCACTTTCCAAATGGCTTGGGCCACCTCTTGAGGACCTCCCCAAACACCAATCCATACGGGGCGAGGGTCGTCTTCATCAACAATTTTGATAATGGCTTCAGATCCCTCACTATCCTTACCCTCCCCAATAATTTCATCAAAAGGTTTCCCCCAATTGCCAGAACGGCCTTGGTAGGTCACTGACTTTAAATGGTCCGCAGTTGGAAATTTAGAATCATGTTTACGTAAGTTTTCATCAACTTTATCATATAAATCCAAGATGTCCAAAATGTTTTCTTTTTTGGCAATGTTGGCAAAGGTTCCTGAAGAAGCTACCAAAGCTTCAACCTCTAAATCATTAGTGTATAAAAGAAACCGGACCATAGACTGAATATCGTCGGGATCGCTACGCTTTTCTGCGGGACCATGACCTGCACCACCCGGAATAACATCCAAGGGCGGAAAATCTGAGGACATAATCACCCTATAGGCTTTCTGCTTTGTAATTTCTTGAGTTGCCAACGGTTTACAAGAGCAAATAGTAATAAAAACTAACAGTATGGGTTTTATATAGTTTTCCATTGTTTTGGTTATGAATTATTATTTTACATGGATAATAAGTCGTCTGTAGCGAGTTAATTTTGGTTCGCCATCATCGGCAACCACCAAAAGTATATGCAAAGTCTTTCCTGTTGCATTTCTTGGAACCTTGAAAGTTGTTCTTGAGTGCGTAGGTTTTTTGATTATCAATTCGCCATCATACGAACTCGGTTCAGGATAATACCGCCATTCATAAGACAAATTATCTCCGTCAATATCGACAGTTCCACTAGCATCCAAGGTTATGGTTTCTCCAGTTTTAGCATTGACCTCTAAATAATTTAAGGTGTTGTCACCATTTAAAACCACTTGTGGTGGGTGATTGGCTTTATCAAAATCACTTACGCACCAATCCATACGTGCTTGAAAATCGTTTTGAAATTCTTGTGCCCAGCGACTGATAGTGTGGCCCAAACTATCTTTCTTGATATTTGATTCAAGATCGATCCATTGTTTGTCAGACCCTGGTTGTTTTTTTAGTCGGCCTCCCCAGCCCCCCCATTCAGGGTGTTCCATATAACTCAATCCATTGGGAATCAAACCAAAATAGGTTTCTGAATCGGCTCCACCCAACTTTCCCCAACGAATCGGACACAAGGCACCTAATGGCCCATGATCAAAACGTACATGGGTGTCTAACCATTCTTTGCTATGTAATTCTGGTGGTGCAGAATAAATGACCCCACCCGTAGAAACCAAGTAAACTAAATCTGGAAAATTTTCTTGAATCCAAAGTCCTGTAGCATCTTGATGACCCCAGGCATACACCCGAAGTTTGGCCACGAATTTTTTCAATTCTTCATCGCTACGGTCGTTTCTTACACGCCATAAGGCTTGAGCAAGCTCTACTGAACCACCCCAAATAGGAACCCAAACAGGTCGCGGGTCATCGCGGTCTACCGATTCGATAATCAACATGGAAGCTCCAGTGTCTTTCCCCCTACCAATAAGCTTTTCTAAAGGATAATGACCACTACCCTCTTCCGCTTTACCAGTGCGGATATTAAAAGGCGCATCACGGCCGGTTTTCACCCCTTTTCTAATCAATGTCAATAATTTTTCGGATTCTGGCCAACCTTCACTATGCTTCATTAAATTGTCCCGAACCTCACCATAGGCCTTAATGAAATTTATAAGGTATTGGGGTTGTGGGTCGCCATCTATAGGACGGTGCTTTTCCTCAGGAAATATCCGAATGGATGTAGCAATCAACCCTTCAATATCAAACTGATCGGCATACATCATAAACTGTGTAAACGATTGCTCATCATCTCGATCACCTCCAATATCAGTCAATAAAACAATACGGGCTTTGTCCTCCTTGGGAAGTTCTCTTAATTGTGCTTTTAAATTTTGACCAAAAAATGTAGTCAATAGGACAAAAGCCAACATTATACTTCTTATTTTCATTTTAGTTTTTGATTATATATTATGTAAGTGAGGTCGTGGACTATTATTCCCATTGGTAGGCGAAATACATTGCCTGCTTTTTACCAATGTTCTTAATCGCATGCGGAACATTGCCAGGCACAAAGTAAATATCCCCTGACTTGGCCTTAAAAAGCCTATTTCCCATTTCCATTTCGGTTTCTCCGTCTATCATCAAAATAATTTCACTCGCATTATGGGTATGCGGGTCATGACTCTTGACATTCGAATTTAAATTGGTAACATGCATTTCGTAATAGGGACACATTGCTGTTGCCTTTCTGAAGTAATTTCTTAATCCGCCCTTATCATGTGGTTTATACTCAAGTTTATCAAAATCAACAATATATGATCCGCCATTTTTTCTACCTCTTTTTTTATTGATGGGTTTACGCGAAACATAGCTCATTTTATAAACTATGGCTTTTTCAGAAATGCTTTGAATACTTCCAATATCACCCGGGTGCAACACAAAAACACTATTGGGGCCAAGGTCTTTTTGCTTGTTTTTATAGCGAACTTTTAATTCTCCTTCTTTAATAATGATTATTTGTTCTTTTGCTTTATCAGTTAATTGTAATGTTTTAGAAGATTCTAAGTTCATTGTTTCCAACTTCATGTTTTTATAATGGAAAGTTTCACCATCTGCCAAGGTTGAATTTTCTGAGAATTTGAAAACACTTTCGGGTATTCTCTGGGTTACCCTATCTTTCCACAGCCATTCTAGAGATTCAGGAAGAATAGCGCCACCATGCGCTCCATTATGCTCACCCTCTCCCCCAGTAAATTTGTGCTCATAATTTTTAAATTCTAGTGCCTTTTTCATTTGAAGGTTTGATAGCCACCAATTGCCGTGCTCATTGTCTAGGTCGTTAGATCCGTCTTGAAGAAAAATCTTGATATCTTTTTTGTCAGATTTTCGAATCATCGAAGGGTAGTTATGTCCTCCATTGATATTTGTAAAACTTCCGATATGGCTTAATACTTTTTGAAATTTATCGGGATGAAACCAAGCGACGGAAAAAGAACAAATACCGCCAGAGGATAATCCAGATATAGCCCGCATTTTTGGATCATCCGAAATGTTATATTTCTTCTTCAATTCCGGAATTAATTCTTTCACCAAAAAATCACCGTATTTCCCGGAAACAGCATCATACTCATTTCTTCGATTCGTTACCCGAAAAGGGTTTTCTACTGGCTCAGCATCTTTATCATGACCTGGGTTTACAAAAAGGCCAATGGTTATGGGCATTTTGCCTTGTGAAATTAAATTATCAAAAACTGTCGCCACACGAAAATGACCTGTTGAATCTATATAAGCGTGGCCATCTTGAAAGACCATTAACGCAGCTGCCGTACCTTTATCATACTGTTTCGGAATATACACATAATAATCGCGAACGGTATTCGAAAATACATTTGAACTTTCCCACACATGTTTTGTGATGGTACCTTTTGGAATACCCTTATAGGTTTTTGAATTATTGCCTAATTCATAAACCTTTTGTGCCGATACCAGAACTCCGAAGACCAAAAACGATAAGAGCAAGATTCTTTTTAACATAATAAGTTATATTTTTTGAATAGCGGAATATCTAGCGTGTACTAAAAATCGAAATCGTTCGGATCAGGACCAACTCGTTGCCCTTTATCAAGCGAGTCGATAAGTGATACTTCTTCCGCAGAAAGTTGAAAATCAAATAATTGTGAATTTTCTTCAATGCGATGCGCTTTTGAAGACTTTGGAATGGTTACTACTCCTTTTTGCAAATTCCAACGTAAAACTATTTGCGCAGCACTCCTACCATGCTTTTCGGCTAAATCCTTAATCGAGGGAACGTCTATAATTTGACCTTGCATTAACGGACTCCATGCTTCAGGTTGAATATCATTTTCTTTACAGAATTCTAGGAGTTCGGGTTGCACAAGATAGGGATGAAATTCAATTTGGTTTACCGTTGGCTTTACTTCACAATCAGCCAACACTTCCTCTAATTGACCAATCGTAAAATTACTGACTCCAATGGCTTTTGCCCTACCACTCTGATATATTTCTTCCACTTCCTTCCATGCATCAAGATAACACCCCTTCACCGGCCAATGTATTAAATACAAATCGACATAATCCATATTTAAAAGAGACAGGCTCTCGTCGAAGGCTGCCTTAACCCTACGTTGTCTTAAATCTTCGTTCCAAACCTTCGTTGTTACAAAAATCTCGTCTCTGGGTACATTACTTTCGTTAATAGCTCTTCCTACCCCACTCTCGTTTTTATAAAAACTTGCGGTGTCTATACTTCTGTAACCGACTTCAATTGCTTTGCGTATTGAATTTTCAACTTCTTTACCATCTTCCATTAAATAGACACCAAAACCTAAATAAGGCATTTTCACCCCATTGTTCAGTGTTGTAACATCACTTATACTTTTGCCCATCAAAATACTTTTTTAATAATCTTTACTTAGTTATATCTACAGCATGCACAACGCCATCCAACATATCAGGTAATAACAACCTTCCTTTTTCTTCCTCTAAATAGAAATCTGCCGCAGATTGCAGCCCTTCTATCAAGACTGTAGATTCTTCAGTTTCCCCATTAATTTTCCAAGCTTTACCTTGGGCCCAACTAC
>CAZTLZ010000136.1:0-9619 GCA_964614665.1 uncultured Maribacter sp. | reverse complement strand
TCAATATTGAAGTTAAATGGCAATTCGAAAATCATTAGTATGGGTGATTTCAATGACGACCCCACGAATGATAGCTTTAAAAAGGTTCTGAAGACCAATGGAAACTTCAAAAATCAAAAAGAGGGCAATCTATTCAACCCTATGGAAAAGTTGTTTAAAAAAGGAATAGGTTCCTTAGCCTATCGTGATAAATGGAATTTATTTGATCAGATGTATTTTACTAACAATTTCATTTCAAATAAAAGGAAGACTTATTCATTCTGGAAAGCTGATGTCTACAACCCTTCTTACTTGATAGATCCAAAAGGAAGATACAAAGGTTATCCATTACGTACATATGCCGGTGGAAGTTATATAGGTGGTTATTCCGACCACTTTCCTGTGTATATGTATTTGATAAAGGAAATTAGCGACTCAGTACCCCCAGAGTAGAAGAATTAGGTGGTGTTATTTTATAGTTCGGTAATACGAAGATTGCGCCACCTCACTTTGATACCACCACCATCATGTATCTGAAGTGCCACGGAACCTTCACCTGCACCAATTTTTTCATCCGTTAGGGTAATCATTTCAGTATCATTCAGCCAAGAAGTTATGGTATCACCATCAACACGTATTTTCATTTGATTCCATTCGCCCATTTTAAGTGCCTTATCTTTTTCAGGGTCTGGCTTTATCAACCAACCACGACCATAGGACTCATACACTCCGCCGGTATCATGACCAGGGGGCGCAACTTCAACTTGCCAACCACTAACCTTGGTACCTTCAACCGTTGAACGAATAAAAACACCACTATTGCCATTGGCCTCTTGTTTGAACTCTAGAATCAACTCAAAGTTTTTGTAATGCTCATTTGTACCCAAATAACCATATGCCTTATCAGGACCACTTTCGCATACTAGAAGTCCGTCTTCTACATACCATTTTTCAGTACCGTAAATGGTCCATCCATCAAGATTTTCACCATTGAAAAGGGATTTTTGCGCTGTCAGGTTAATCGCTATTAAAAATGCTGCTAGTAGTAGTATTTTTTTCATTTTTCAAATAAGTAAGATGAAACAAAAAGGTTTCCGCATAGATATAATAAACTATTAACTAAACCATCGCCCCCATGGGATACGGATTAATATCAAGACTAAACCAAGACCATAAAATATGGCGATACTTTTGAATTTCTTTTCCCCCTCTAAAAATTTTTTATGTCGAGACCATCCTATGGTAATCAAAACAATGGCGATGATATTAGCAAATGGATGCTCTACGGCCAATAAACGAGCCGCGGAATTCAGACCTCCCATTCCAAGCTCTTGTATGGCTTTTAATCCATTAGTTGAGACAAAGTATAGAATAAGACCCAAGACCAATTGAATGTGTGACAAAATCAGTGCAAATAAGCTGATTCGATAGTCTTTTTCTAAAGTGAACATTTTATTCCCTATAAGGCCCATAATGGCATTGAATACAGCTAGAATAAGGATTGCGAGTACGGCATATGCGAAATATGAATGAACTATTTGTAGAATTTCCATTGCGTTGTTTTAGAGTTGTAAAATACGAATTCTTTGAGCATAAAAAAACCCCGATATAATTGTCGGGGTTCTAAAGTTCAATCCTTTTATTTAAAAGTTGTAACGCAATGAGACGTTATAGGTCAAACCATTTGTGTTAAAAAATCCAAATCTATCTGATTGTTGAATTCTAACTTCGTCAAAAAGATTAAAAACATTTCCACGAAGGCTTAATTGATTTTCTCCTAAATCGAAATTATACGTAAATCCTAAATCGGTTAATGAGTACGAATCAATATAGCCAACATTCTCCACTTGCACGGAAGCACCATCATTGAACCATAAACGGTCAAAATAATTGAGGTTACCATCAAATGACAAAGCTTCAAGCATTTGGTATCTGAAACTCAACCCTGCAGTAAATTGGGGGGCTTGCGCAACTTTAACACCATCTCTATTGGTTCCAGGGTTACTAGAAACCAGTGCGCCGGTATCATCATTGTAAACAGATACATCGGACGTACCGTCATATTGCCAGCTACCAGCAGAAATATAACCATTGATTTTCAATTTGTTATCGAAAGAATATTCCAAATCAAGCTCTGCTCCCCTATGAATTTGACGTACACCCCTATCGAAAATATTTAGGATAATATCGTCACTGTCATCATCAGGAGTTCCGTTTTCATCTATGTCAGTATTCGTTATAACACGATTATTCCAGTCGGTAATGTAAAAGTTGAAATTGGCTTTAAACCCTCCAGCAAAGTATTTATAACCGAACTCGATGCCTGTTATATCCTCGTTGTCAACTTCAGGGTTGTCAAAAATCTCATTGGACTCCCTTATGTTCACAAAAATATTATCAAGGAAAGGTTGTCTTGAATAATATCCTACATTAGAGAAAATCTTATGATTTTCGGCCAAATCAAATGACCAACCGGCCTTAAGATTATACCCCATTTTTGATAGTTTTTCAGAATCGCCTAAACCTTCGCCTTCAAAACGTCCTGTACGTTGGTAAGACTGATTAGATATTGCAGCTTGCCCAAAAACAGTAAATCGATCACCTGCATACTCCATCTGTGAGAAAACACCTTGATAATTGATGTTCTCTGAATAATCATAAGCCACTCTTTGTCCTTCATCCGCAAAATTGAATAGCGATGCCCATGGTGTTGGCTCAAAGGTTTCCGTAACGACGACATTGTCAGGCCTATCATTATTCCATCCTGATAATCCATACAAGTCGGCAATATGTCTAAAGTGATCTCCTGTATAAAAACGTAGATCAGCACCAAAACTGAAATTCACTTTATCACTAAGTTGAGAGTTGAAATTCGAAACTAACCCGTACCATTGGTGATTATTTACCGAAGCTCTACGTACATATCCAGCACCTAATGGTCCTCCGTAGTCACCCCCAACACCAATTTGTGAATTTTGAGCCTCGATGGCGGCGTAATCGATTTGACCGGATAAAGGCCCATCTCCATCTGGATCGGTAGCCCTAATACGACCATTTCCAAGCGGGCCAGTACCTCCACCACGGCCCCAAGAAGCATATACCACTGTTGCCAATTCTGAATTGTCTGAAATGGTATAATCCCAGTTAAAATTAAAAACCGGTTTATGGTAGTAGTTGGTTCTTTCAGATTCAATACCGTCAGCCGTATAGCCCCAATGCTGATTGTATTTGGGGTTTGCTTCAAGTCTCTCAAGACTTTGTGACCATCTTTGACCATGCTGTTGCGGTGCTCCAGTCAAGAGCACATTAAATGCATGGGTGTCGTTTGGTTTGTACCCTGCCGCAAAATAGTAGGTCTGTCCGCTTCCAAATGTTCCTTCAGCCCATTTTCTATGACCTTGCCAGTGATCCAACAATACTGAAAAAGACCACCCTTTATCATTAATGCCTGAATCATAGGAAGCAGTAGTTTTGAAATAACTGTCGTTTGCACCCATCATTCTCACAAAACCTCCTTTCTCTCTTTCAGCGGATTTCATGACCAGATTGATAGTTCCACCTACCGAAGAAATTGCCAATCTAGAGGATCCAAGCCCTCTTTGAACCTGAACACCGTTGGCAATATCTGCAATACCAGCCCAGTTTGACCAGTAAACCCGACCATCTTCCATTCCGTTAACAGGCTGACCATTTAAGAGGGTAGCAATGTTGATTTGATCAAATCCTCTCAGGTACATTTGAGAATCACCGAAACCTGTTTGACCTGAAACAAACGCAGAAGGGGTACTTTTAATTATCTCAGGTACTTCAACATTACCTACAGCTTTCTCTTGAATGATATTTTTAGATATTGTAGAAACCGCGACTGGCGTGCTTCTCTTTTCTGCCAAGTCAATTAGACCTGATCCAATTAACACAACACCTTCTAACTCTTCGGCATCTGGCTGCAATATAATTTGAGGTAATGCCCCGGTATTAGTGAACGCCACTCTTTGTGTTACAAAACCGATGTATGACACCACTAGGGTTCCAGTACTTTCGGAAACTTCTAAAATGAAATTTCCATCAAAATCAGTAGAGGTTCCTGTTGAGGTTCCATCTACCACAATACTCGCTCCTGGTAAGGGCTCATTAAGCTCGCCGTCAAGTACGGTACCAGTAATTGTTCCTTGTGAAAATGCAACGGCAGTCACTAAAAATGCAACCATTGCAATGTAGATTTTTTTCATTAGTTCTCGTTTTAATTAGTTCTCAAGTTTGCTGCAAATGTGTGGCTTTTTTAATCCATTGGTATTAAGGCAACGTTAAATTCGCAACATGCAAATTTAACAAATAATTGGCATTTGTAGTTATAAATTCAACGAAGTTATTGAGTGTTGTTAAGAATTAGCGAAATGTCATTCTAACTCTTAAAAGATTTCAAAAGTTGTATTGTTGAACCGTCATGATTGCTGATTTCTGAACTTTTGATATCCTTCAAAGTGGTTCCTGCAAGTTGCTTCCCCAATTCTACACCCCATTGATCATAGCTGAAAATATTCCAGATGATACCTTGAACGAATATCTTATGTTCATATAGTGCAATCAACGACCCCAAGCTATTAGGGGTAAGCTGGTCAATTAGAATGGTATTTGTAGGTTTATCTCCTTCAAAAACTTTGAATGGCAGTAGTTTTTGAATTTCATTCTCGGAAATTTCCTTGGCGGCCAATTCTTCCTGAACTTCCTCTGCGGTTTTGCCATTCATCAAGGCCTCGGTCTGGGCGAAGAAATTCGCCATTAACTTATTGTGATGATCAACATCTCCATATAATGATCTTTTGAAACCAATAAAGTCTGCAGGAATCAATTTTGTGCCTTGGTGAATCAATTGGAAAAATGCATGTTGAGAGTTTGTTCCTGGTTCTCCCCAAATAATAGTACCCGTTTGATAGCTAACTCTTTTGCCACTCCTATCCACACTTTTTCCGTTACTCTCCATGATACCTTGCTGTAGATACGCTGAAAAACGATTCAGATACTGAGAGTAAGGGATTATTGCTTCCGTCTCGGCTCCATAAAAATTATTGTACCAAACACTCAATAGTGCAAACACGACAGGTATGTTCTTGTCAAAATCCGCTGTCTTAAAATGCTCGTCCATCTCATTGGCACCTTTCAATAAAGCATCAAAATTTTCAAATCCAATAGCCAATGCAATGGTAATACCGACTGCACTCCACAACGAAAACCTGCCACCAACCCAATCCCACATCGGAAAGACATTTTCCGACGCAATACCGAATTCTTTAATTTTTTCCGTATTTGTTGATACGGCTACAAAATGTTCCGCGATGTCTTCTTGCGTTGCACTCTGTAAGAACCATTTTTTAATGGTCGTAGCATTACTTAATGTTTCTTGAGTAGTAAAAGTTTTCGAAACCACTACAAATAATGTAGTTTCAGGATTAAGCTCTTTTAAAACCTCATGCACATGATCCCCATCAACATTACTGACAAAATGAACTTTAAGATGGTTCTTGTAAAACTTCAAAGCTTCAACAACCATTGCTGGCCCAAGATCGGATCCTCCAATGCCAATGTTCACTACATCAGTAAATTGTTTTCCTGTATATCCTTTCTTATCTCCTGAAATAATAGACTGTGTAAAGACCTTAATCTTCTCCTTTACCTCATAAACTTCAGAAACTACATTTTTTGCGCCGACTAAAATTTCATCATTCTTTTTTGAGCGCAAAGCGGTATGCAATACGGCCCTATCTTCTGTTTGATTGATATGTGCCCCGCTAAAATACTTTTGTATTGCATCTTTTAATTGTACTTCATTGGCAAGCTCCATTAAGAGATCCAACGTTTCTTGAGAAACTTTGTTTTTCGAGAAATCTATCAAAAAGTCGTTCCACTTTAATGTAAAATTACTTGCCCTATTTATATCTGAGGCAAAGAGTTCCTTAAGATGGATATTTTTCGATTTGGAAAAATGATCGGAAAGTTTACTCCAAGCAGCAGCAGTACTTGGATTGATGTGCTGTAATGACATTAAATGATTTTTGGAAATCTGTTCTACTATATGCTCATTCCTCAAATGGAAAGGCAAAAGTAACCATTATCAAGAAAAGACAAGACAGGCTTAACGAATTGATAATGTATTGTTACTGATTTAATGTCAGAAGATCTTCTTCTTGAACTGGCTTTTCAGGATACAGAATGCAATCGAGCTGATCTTTTATAGGATTGATGTATTCGAAGTAATCAGGCTGCAAGCTTTCTGCCAAAGGTTCTGCCTTCGGCAATTCTTCTCTTAAGGGATCTACCTGTCTACCATGCTTCCAGAAACGATAACAAACATGTGGGCCACTGGTATTACCTGTCATACCAATCCATCCAATAACGTCACCTTGACGAACGAAATCACCTCTCTTCACATTTTGCTTTTTCATATGCAAATACTGTGTGGAGTAGGTGCCATTGTGACGGATTTTCACATATTTTCCGTTACCTCCTCTTCTTGTTGATTCTGTAACCGTACCATCGGCCGTGGCCATTATTGGGGTTCCGATAGGTGCCGCATAGTCCGTACCCTTGTGAGGACGAATTTTGTTCCCATAGTACCGAATTCTTCTTCTTAAATTATACCTTGAAGATAATCTACCGTATTCTACGGGCATCCTTAGAAACGTTCTTCTTAAATTATTGGCTTCCTCATCAAAATAATCAACTATGCTTTTCAAAGAATCATTTTCATAGGCAAAAGCATAAATGGGTTTTCCGCTATGTTCGAAATACGCTGCTTCTATAGGCTCTGCTCCAGCATAAATAGTATCATTGATATATTTCTCCTTATAGATTACCTTGAATTTATCCTGTTTTTGAAGTCTATTGAAATCTATAGTCCAAGCATATACATTTGCTAAGTCATGTGTGACGGCGTAATCTATTCCCTGTTCAAGAATCGCTTCGGAAAGCGAAGTTTCGATAACGCCCGACACTTCACGCTCAACAAATTTTACTTCTCTCTTGTTCTTGTAGGCCACAGCACTATCGCGAAAATCCACAACAGTATAGTTGATCGGATCGTTCTCATAAATAAAAATCTGTGCGGTTTCTGTGGTATCTTTTGATTTCAAAATAGTGTATGGTTTACCAACACGTATTTTTCTAACATCAAAGGTGTCTTTATATTCTTGGGATATCTTAGAGATTTTTGGGTAGTCGACTTTATAGGACGTCATTAGTTCTCCAAAACTATCCCCGTAGCGCACTGTGTCCTCCTTAATCGCATAATCATCTAAATTAAATCCAAACTTGGTGACCGCTGGTTTTTCAATAGCTTCAATTTTAGCGATTTCTTCTTCGGTTTTATTTTCTACCGCAGACCGCTCTTCTTTACAAGAGACTAACACAATAGCTATGAAAAGGATGCCCCAGATTTTTCTCATTACTGATTTTTATGCTTTATCGGGATTAAAGATATGGTCTACCCATTGCTTACCCCAATCATTTAACTCTTCTTTTGAATATAGTTCTGGAAAAAATACAACTTTCTGAAAACTTGGAGGAAGAAATTGTTTCCAATTAGTACCCCCTGTAGCATCAATCTTCTCCTTGTCTTTGGCCAAATATCGATGGGCAGAACCCATATGCATTAAAGGCCAATTTACATTTGCATTTAAGTCCAATGTCTTTAACGCTGAAATCAGCTCTTTATTATCTCTTTTTGACTTCTCAAGCTGCTTATATTTATCGTAAATAGTACCATTTTTCAACTGCTTGGCAATACGTACCAGACGGGGTGTATATCTATATTCAAATTGCTTCAAGGTCAATGTTTTTTCTCCTGATGAAATGTCCGTAGCCCCTTTCTTCCAATAAATATTCTCATATAAATCTTCGATTTTGTCTGTGCTTGAAAACTTTTTTCGCTCCGTATGGTGTACCAAATTCTCCATCGCGGTGGAATAAATCTCGATCATTCGATATTGAACAGACTGAAAACCACTTGCAGGTAACAAGGCCATACGATATTTCAAGAATTGCTCGCGCTCCATGCCTTTTATCATGATACTGAAGGAAGCTATTAATGTCTGATAATAACTGTTGATTCTTCGAGTCTTTTCTATAAAAAAATCTAGATTTTGTGATTTATCATCAACCAATTGTTTCTGTTCATGAAGAATCAGCTTGAAATATAGCTCTGTAATTTGGTGGTACATTATGAAGATTTCCTCATCGGGAAAATATGTTCTGGGTACCTGCAGACTCAAAAGCGTGTCGAGGTGAATGTAGTCCCAATAGGTGAGATAGCGTTGGTAAAGTAGGCCATCTAAATAAGAACTTAAATCTTGCCCTGAATCCTTGTATTTTTCTTCAAGCTTTGAAATTTGGGATTCAATATGCTCCTTGTCTTTCATTATGTACTATTCTAGACGTTTTAGAATGTTTGCCAAAAAAGTTATGGCGCAAAATCAATTCTTTTTACGTTCTCAAAATTACATAAACATTTTAAATGAAGAATTATTTATGGGCTGCTTTCAATAGTAAAGTATTGACAGAATAAGCACTAGTCCATAATAATCTTAAACTGATGTTTGAGACCATTATACGCATCCAAATCAGCCTTAATAGCACCAACGGCTAAATCGGCACTTATGCGAATAGGAATTCTGTTATCATCTGCCGAAACCCATAAGGAAAGACTTTCTTGTTCTTTGAATACCCTTCCTGATTGAACCATTGGGCGAAATTTGTAGCATTCCACTTTTCCAAACTTGGTTTTCAGAATTTCCTTACCTAGATATTTTAATTTAAAATCAAAAATACCATCGTCATCATACAACATTTTTAAAGTTACGGCCTTACCCTCGACTAAATTTTCAGGTATGTAGTTGTTCCTCAAATAGTAGAAAGCCGAAAGCAGATCTTGAATACTATCCTGAAGTTCAAAATCCAATTTTTTCTTGTTCTTCTTATCGTTCAGAAAAGCCTTGTCTTCTTTGTGGTCAAAATTGATTTCTATATCTTTTGTATAGCCTCCTTCATTTACCTTCCTAACAAATTTGTAGGGTTTACCATCTTCCATTCCGAAATAACTTTCATAGGTGTCATCTACCTTAAAGAAAACACTTGCAAAGCCCGTTGTTTTTCCACGACCGACAACATGATAAACTGGCACCTCATCGATTTCAGCAGACTTTACATGTAAAGTAGCGTAGCTTGCATTCAGAAAGCCATAGTGTAAACGGAATTTTAGCCACTCGCCAGGTTTAAAAGCAGATTCATTTTCTTTCTCCTTCTTGGCCTTTTTTAAAGTTTTGAATTGTACTGAATTCATGGCAATGTCTCCAGAACTGGGTGCCTGTGCATTAATTAAAATGCCAAATGACAAAAAAACAAGTAGTAAAAATTTCTTCATAGCTCTAGAAATTGCACACAAAATTACACAATGTGTCGTAAAACTTAATTTTAGTTACAATTACTTAAACAAAATTTATTCCAAAGTATTGTTTGATTCGACCAAAAGATAGATTCTTGTCTACCTGTCGAAGACATTAAAAAGAAAATTAGTCAAAAAAAAGCCCAGTCTTTAAACTGGGCTTTTCCTAAATAACCAACCAAACTTTAAATTATGAAAAACCAATAC
>CAZTLZ010000135.1:0-9690 GCA_964614665.1 uncultured Maribacter sp. | reverse complement strand
AGGGCAATCCTTGTAACATGCACTTGAACGACTTGGCAAAGTTGGTCAAGGAAGGTGTGAATTCAAAAGAAACGGTTGGACTCATATTCAATACCATAGGCATAAGCGACGGGATTTCTATGGGAACCCCGGGAATGCGTTTTTCATTGCCTTCTCGTGATATTATTGCAGATTCAATGGAGGCTGTTGTACAGGGTATGTCGTATGATGGTTTGGTGACTGTGGTAGGTTGTGATAAGAATATGCCAGGGGCCTTAATGGCCATGTTGCGATTAAATAGACCTTCTATTTTAGTCTATGGTGGTACAATCGCCTCAGGGTGTCATAACAACAAAAAACTCGATATAGTTTCGGCTTTTGAGGCTTGGGGTGAGAAGGTTGCGGGCACCATGCAAGAGTCCGAGTTTAAAAGTATAATTAAAAAGTCAATTCCCGGAGCAGGAGCTTGTGGAGGAATGTATACCGCAAACACCATGGCTTCGGCGATCGAAGCTTTGGGTATGTCTTTACCTTATAATTCATCGAATCCGGCAATAAGTAAGAATAAAGAATCAGAATGTCTTGAGGCGGGTAAGCAGATGCGCATGTTGATTGAAAAGGATATCAAACCTTTGGATATTGTAACTCGAAAATCATTGGAAAATGCGATTCGACTTGTTACGATTACTGGAGGTTCTACGAATGCTGTACTGCACTTCTTAGCAATTGCAAGGGCAGCTGATATTGAATTCACCCTTGAAGATTTCCAACACATAAGTGATACTACACCCTTTATAGCAGATTTAAAGCCCAGCGGTAAGTATCTGATGGAGGATGTGCATCGTATTGGAGGTATTCCGGCAGTTTTAAAATACTTATTGCAGAATGGACTACTTCATGGGGATTGTATGACGGTAACGGGAAAAACTCTGGCCGAGAATTTAGAAAATGTTCCGGATTTGGAAGAAGGTCAAGATGTAATCATGCCTTTGGATAAGCCTATCAAGGCAACTGGGCATTTACGAATGCTCTATGGAAACCTAGCTCAAAATGGGTCTGTGGCAAAAATTACAGGTAAAGAAGGGCTACTGTTCAAAGGAACCGCGAAAGTTTTTGATAGTGAGTATGCTGCAAATGATGGCATCCGAACTGGACTGGTGAAGAAAGGCGATGTTGTTGTAATTAGATATGAAGGGCCCAAGGGTGGGCCAGGAATGCCAGAGATGTTGAAGCCAACTGCAGCCATTATGGGTGCGGGCCTCGGTAAGGAGGTAGCGTTGATCACAGATGGAAGGTTTTCTGGTGGAACTCATGGCTTTGTCGTGGGGCATATTTCTCCAGAAGCACAAGATGGAGGGGTGATCGCTTTGGTAAAAGATGGGGATACGATTACTATTGATGCCGAAACAAATTCCATCAATGTAGCTGTTTCGGATAAAGAGCTTGAAAATCGTAAAAAATCTTGGGTGCAGCCTGAGTTGAAGTTTAAAAAGGGAGTGTTATATAAATATGCGCGATCTGTATCATCAGCGGCCCAAGGTTGTGTAACCGATGAGTTTTGATGGAATAATAAAAAAGAAAATCAAGACCTGACCTTGCGCTTAGTGTTTGAACTTGAGTTTGAATTATGGAAACAGTAAAAGAAAAGCAAATAGAAACAAAGACAAAATCGACCATCAAAATCTCGGGGGCAGAAGCAATCATCCATTGCTTGTTGGCCGAAGGAGTGGATTTGTTGTATGGTTATCCCGGAGGGGCGATTATGCCGGTCTATGATGAGTTGTATAAGTTTCAAGATAAATTAACGCATATTTTGACCCGTCACGAACAAGGGGCTACACATGCGGCACAGGGCTATGCACGGGTTTCTGGAAAAGTTGGTGTGGCGATGGCCACGTCGGGGCCTGGTGCCACAAATTTAGTGACAGGGTTAGCGGATGCTCAAATCGACTCCACGCCCATAGTCTGCATTACCGGTCAAGTGCCAAGGCATTTATTGGGTTCTGATGCATTTCAAGAAACTGACATTATTGGTATTTCTACGCCAGTGACTAAATGGAACTATCAAATCACAAGAGCCTCGGAAATTCCTGAGGTGCTGGCCAAAGCATTTTATATCGCTAGGGCCGGTCGACCAGGTCCTGTATTAATTGATATCACTAAGAATGCGCAATTCGACGAACTAGACTTCGCTTACGAAAAGTGCACTGGGGTTCGTAGTTACAATCCCGTGCCCAAGCCGAATATAGGTTCTATTGAGGCCGCCGCTGCACTTATCAATAATGCCAAGAAACCGTACATCGTTTGGGGGCAAGGCGTTATTTTAGGAGAGGCCGAGGAAGAATTGAAAGCGTTAATTGAAAAATCGGGTATTCCTGCTGCGTGGACAATTATGGGTGAATCTGCCATTCCGACCAGTCACCCATTGAATGTAGGTATGGTTGGTATGCATGGTAATTATGGACCTAATATCTTGACCAATGAATGCGATGTCCTTTTGGCAATTGGAATGCGATTCGACGATCGTGTAACAGGAAGTTTAGATACATATGCTAAGCAGGCGAAAGTGATACATTTTGAAATAGACCCCGCTGAGATTAACAAAAACGTTACTGTTGATGTGGCTGTTTTGGGTAATTCGAAGGAAACTCTGGCCCTGTTGCTTCCAATGATAAATGAAAATACCCATGAAGCTTGGCATGATGAATTCAAGAAAATGCATCAGATCGAGTTCGATACGGTAATCAAGAATGATATTCACCCCACTAAAGATGGTTTGACCATGGGTGAGGTCGTTGAGGAGATTAATCTAGCCTCTAAAAATAAAGCGGTTATTGTCACAGATGTTGGTCAGCATCAAATGATTGCCTGTCGCTATGCAAAATTCGAAGAATCCAAAAGCAATATAACGTCTGGTGGATTGGGTACTATGGGCTTTGCTCTTCCAGCCGCTATTGGTGCCAAACAGGGAGCTATGGAACGTGAGGTAGTTGCGATTATTGGTGATGGGGGATATCAAATGACCATACAAGAACTTGGGGTAATATTCCAACATCAGATACCTGTTAAGATTGTCGTATTGAACAATGACCATTTGGGCATGGTGCGCCAATGGCAAGAATTGTTTTTTGATAAGCGTTATGCATCAACGGTTATGGTGAATCCTGATTTTGTAAAAATTGCGGAGGGCTATCATATTGAGTCCAAACGGGTTAGCAAACGAAAAGATTTAAAGGCAGCGGTTCAAGAAATGATAGCATCTGACAAACCGTATTTTTTAGAAGTAAAAGTTGAAAAAGAGGATAACGTTTTCCCGATGATTCCATCAGGGGCGTCTGTTTCCGATGTTCGATTGAAATAAAAAATAAATCGTCCCTTAGCCGGACCGGTTTAGATAGATGATAATGAACGATTCCAATATAAAAGATGTTCCGAAAATACATTCCTCAATAGGGAGGAAGTCAAAGGAAATAGGGTTTACTATGCCTTCAGATTTGTACATTGGTACGTTGTTAAAAACACTTGTGGCATCAAAAACTAATGGAAGATTTTTGGAATTGGGCACTGGAATAGGATTGAGCCTTTCATGGATGGTTGACGGAATGGATGCTGATTCTCATTTGATTACAGTAGACAATGATCCAGAGCTTATTAAAATTGCGATGGAGTATTTTGGAGAGGATTCCCGTCTTCAGATTCTTTGTCAAGATGGCACGGAATGGATTTCGAATTACCAGGGTGATAAATTCGATTTGATTTTTGCCGATGCCTGGCCTGGGAAGTATAGTGATATTGACAAAATACTGGATTTGGTGAAAGTAGGTGGGTTTTATGTAATTGATGATATGACCGCTCAACCAAATTGGCCAGAAGGCCATCAAGACCATGTTGATGGTTTGGTGACCTATTTAGAAAATCGAGAGGATTATTGCTTGACTAAAATGAATTGGTCAACAGGATTAATACTAGCAGTAAAGACAAATTAATAACTAAAACAAAGTTGCTTTCTATTGGAGAGCGATTTAGGAAGAGGATGAAAAAACAGTGGTTTACCATCTCGGTATATTCCGAAAATAGTGTTGGATTGTTAAATAGAATATCAGGTATATTCTTAAAGCGTCACATTAATATAGAGAGTTTAAACGTTTCTAAATCAGAAATCGATGGAGTTTCTAAATTCACTGTGGTAGTTCATACCACAGAAGATTACACTAGGAAAATGGTGGGTCAGATTGAAAAGCAAATCGAGGTGATCAAAGCATTTTATCATACTGATGATGAAACGATTTATCAAGAATCGGCACTGTTCAAAATCGCAAGTGGTTTACTTTTTGATGAGCGCCAGATTCAGAACATCATCAAAGAAAGCAATTCGCAGATAGTCACGGTTGCCCGTGAGTTTTTCGTTTTGGCAAAATCGGGTCGACGGCATGAAATTGATGAAATGCACGACCTTTTAGAGCCTTTCGGAATCATGCAGTTTGTACGTTCAGGTAGAATAGCGGTAACCAAGTCTGAAATGCAGATAACTGCACTATTAAATGAGTTTCAAGAACAAGAATAATTAAATAATAACCTAAAAATGGATTTCCCTTTTGTAGGGAATGAACAAAGAGAACACTATTATGGCAAATTACTTCAATACACTATCATTAAGAGACCAGTTGACCCAGTTGGGAAAATGTAGGTTTATGGAATCAAGCGAATTCTCAGATGGTGTATCCGCTTTAAAAGGAAAGAAAATCGTAATTGTAGGTTGTGGGGCCCAAGGTCTTAACCAAGGATTGAACATGAGGGATTCTGGATTAGACATTTCTTACACCTTGCGCGAAGCCGCCATTAAGGAACAGCGTCAGTCTTTTAAAAATGCTACCGAAAACGGATTTACGGTCGACACTTACGAAAAATTGATTCCGAATGCCGATGTGGTGATTAATTTGACGCCTGATAAGCAACATACCAACGTGGTAAGTACCATTATGCCATTGATGAAGCAAGGTGCTACTTTGTCTTACTCACACGGATTCAATATCGTTGAAGAGGGAATGCAAATTAGAGAAGATCTTACAGTGATTATGGTTGCTCCAAAATGTCCAGGTTCCGAGGTACGTGAGGAATATAAAAGAGGTTTTGGTGTTCCAACATTGATTGCAGTACACCCGAACAATGACCCACAAGGTAAAGGCCTAGAACAGGCAAAGGCCTATGCGGTTGGTACTGGAGGACATAGGGCAGGGGTTTTGGAGTCGTCCTTTGTAGCCGAGGTGAAATCCGATTTAATGGGCGAACAAACAATACTTTGTGGGTTGCTTCAGACAGGAAGTATCCTTTGTTTTGATAAAATGATCGAAAAGGGAATAGACCCTGGTTACGCTTCGAAGTTGATTCAATATGGATGGGAAACTGTTACGGAGGGCATGAAGTATGGTGGTATCACCAATATGATGGATCGTCTTTCAAATCCCGCTAAAATTAAAGCCTTTGAATTATCCGAAGAATTGAAGGATATTATGCGTCCACTTTTTCATAAACATATGGATGATATCATGACTGGTCATTTTTCCAAAACGATGATGGAAGATTGGGCTAATGATGACAAGAATTTGTTAGGTTGGCGTGCTGCTACGGGTGAAACCGCATTTGAAAAAACGACCGCGAGCGATGTGGAGATTTCTGAACAGGAGTACTACGATCATGGTGTTTTGATGGTAGCCATGGTTAGAGCAGGAGTGGAGTTGGCTTACGAGAGTATGACAGAGTCCGGAATCATTGGAGAGTCGGCGTACTACGAATCACTACATGAAACACCTTTAATAGCAAATACAATTGCTAGAAAAAAACTTTTCGAAATGAACCGCGTGATTTCTGATACCGCGGAATATGGTTGTTACCTATTTGATCATGCTTGCAAACCCTTATTGGCCGATTTCATGCAGAAGATAGATTCTGATGTCATTGGTAAGTCGTTTGGAGAAGGTAATGGAGTAGATAATGCCAAGTTAATCCACATTAACAAAGTATTGAGAGAACATCCGGTAGAAATCGTAGGAGCACGACTAAGAGAGTCAATGACAGCGATGAAACCTATTGTATAGGCCTTTTTCTTAAGTCCGTCAATGGACGGACGAGTTCCCCCCATAAGGAAAAGGGCAATAAGGGCCTACAGGATTTTCCTGTGGGTCTTTTAAATTACTAATTAAACTCCAGTCTAAATGAATACATCAAAAATTCCTACCGAATTTCAAATTACGGAAACCATCGATCAGCGCCATTATTTGGTTGATGGGGAACTCAAAGAATGGAATGGCAAAACAGCTGAAGTGTTTTCCACGATTTCCTCCACGGATGAATACGCACCTACGGTCTTAGGAAGTGCTCCTGATATGGGGGAGCCTGAGGCTTTGGATGCTTTGGATGGTGCGGTAAGAGCATTCGGAAAAGGGCAAGGTATTTGGCCAACCATGCGGGTTCGTGACCGTATTGAATGTATGGAAAAGTTCGTAGTGAAAATGAGGGCCAAACGTGCGGAGGTGGTAAAACTGTTGATGTGGGAAATTGGTAAGACTTTGCCAGATTCGGAAAAAGAGTTTGATCGGACGATAGACTATATCATTGATACTATTGAGAATTATAAAGCACTTGACCGCAATTCCGCTAAGTTTCAAAAGAACTCAGGGGTATTGGCTCATATTCGAAGAGGTCCTCTCGGAGTAGTACTCTGTTTAGGGCCTTATAACTATCCTTTGAACGAGACCTTTTGTTTGTTGATTCCAGCTATTTTAATGGGAAACACAGCAGTTTTTAAACCAGCTAAAATAGGGGTACTACTTATAACACCTCTGTTGGAAGCTTTTCAAGAAAGCTTCCCAAAGGGGGTTGTTAATATACTATTTGGTAGGGGTAGGGCAATTGCAGGACCCATAATGAAAACAGGAAAAGTTGATGTGCTAGCACTAATAGGACATAGTTCATCGGCCAACGCCCTGCAAGAGCAGCATCCAAAAAGCAACAGGTTACGATTGGTATTAGGGCTGGAGGCTAAAAACCCTGCTATAGTATTGCCGGATGCGAATTTAGATCTGACTATTGCTGAATGCTTGGCGGGTACTTTATCTTTTAACGGACAACGTTGTACGGCACTGAAGGTAGTTTATGTTCATGAGGAGATTGTAGATGAATTCAACAATCAGTTCGCTAAGGAGGTCGACGCACTCAAATTCGGAAATCCTTGGGAGAAAGGTGTCAAGCTTACGCCTTTGCCGGAAGCTGGAAAACCAGCATATATTCAAGAATTATTGGATGACGCTATAGCAAAGGGAGCTAAAATCTTAAATAAGAAGGGCGGACAACATTTTGACAATTACATATGGCCAGCAGTGGTTTATCCTGTTACGAAGGATATGCGTTTATATGAAGAGGAACAATTCGGTCCCATCATACCTATTTTATCATTTAAGGATATCGAGCAACCCTTGGACGACATGGCCGAAAGTAATTACGGACAGCAGGTAAGCCTCTTTGGTAAAGATGTATATGCACTGGCACCCTTAATCGATACGTTGGCCAATTTGGTCTGCCGTGTAAACCTAAATAGTTCTTGTCAACGAGGTCCGGATGCCTATCCGTTTACAGGTAGAAAAGATTCTGCTGTGGCGACCTTAAGTGTGCATGATGCGCTACGCTCTTTTTCGATACGGACATTTGTTGCTTCCAAGGACAATGAATTGAACAATGAGATATTAGAACAATTATTGGAGACCCGATTGTCAAATTTTGTAAGTACGGATTATATACTATAGAGGCTTTTTAAGTCTGGATTCTTGCTTCCCTTCTTGAAAAGGAGGGAGGCCGGTAAGTCCTTCCTCAAGTAGAAGATTCCCCAGAGAAGACTCAATAAGATCATTTGTTGTTCAAAATTGATATTAAAACCATTGTGCCAATTTGCGCAACATTTTATAGAAAATTACGTCAGTGATTCCCGCAACAAACCCGATAAATGTACTTGTCAAGTACATTGCCTTGAGGGCACCCATGGCTAGACCTCCTAAATAAGTTCAATTTTTGAAGGATACCCTCTTATTTCCTTTTAATTTGTCTTTGAAATTGGTATTTTCATAATGCTAAAAACCGTGAAAGGCAAAATAAATGTCCCGTTTTTCAGTTATAACTACGGAATACTATTTTAGAATCTTAAAGTCTCTAATCTAAACCAAAACCTACCGTGCACCGACTTAAAATTATAGTAAGCGCCTTACTTTTAGTGCTGACCCTGATTGTAGCTACAGCTTCTAAAGTTACCTCAAATGCGGTTCAAGACTCTATGAGCGCTGCTATTGTGGCAAAAACTGCTATTGATACAAAAGCGGTAGAACTTTATAAAACTCGGAAACAAAAACTTACCATTGCCTTAGAAAACTATTTTAATACGGCTATTGCCTCTGGAGATATAGTAGGAGCTGGAATAAGTATTGTGAAAGGAGATTCCATTGTAGTTTCCGATGGATTCGGAAAAAAAAGTATCAAGGGAAAGGCCAGAGTTGATGGGGAAACGATTTTTAGACTAGGTTCCTTATCAAAGGGATTTGGTGCCGTTTTGGCGGCCGATTTGCAAGCAGAGGGCAAGATTGATTGGAATGATAAGGTTACGGACTATATCCCTGAATTTCAGTTTGGCGACCAACAGAACACCCAAAAAGTAAAAATCTCCCATATTTTGTCACACACTTCGGGTACGCCTTATCATAGTTTCACCAATTTAGTGGAGGCTGGTTTGCCTATGGCAACCATTGCAACACGTTTTGACGAAGTGAAACCCATTAGTGAGCCCGGTGCAATGTACAGCTATCAAAATGCTATGTTCGCGTTGAGTCAAGAGGTTATGCTAAAAGCAACTGGTACCGAAGTCACAACGGCATTACAAAATAGATTTTTCAAGCCCTTGGGGATGTGCACAGTCTCGATGAACCATGAGGCCCTGACAAATGCTGAGAATGTAGCTCTTCCGCATGCGAAAGGCCGCAAAGGTTGGAGAAGTTTACCACTTCGAAACCGTTATTATAATGCAGTGGTTGCTGGTGGTATTGATGCTAGTTCTTCTGATATGGCGAAATGGATGCGTTTTTTATTAGGCCACAATCCAGAGGTCATGAAAAAAGACGAGGTACAAAAGGTTTTCAAACCCTTTATTACACTTAATAATAATAACAAATACTATCAACGTTGGCCTGGACATCAAAAATCCTCTTACGGTTTTGGGTGGCGCATACATCAATTTCAAGATTCCGATACCAGTGAAGAATATACCATCTGGCATCATGGTGGTAGTGTCAATAATTATAGAAATGAAATCGCGGTCTACCCTGAAGCTGATTTAGGTATTTGTGTGTTGTTGAATGGGAACTCTAAAATTGCGAGAACTGTTATTCCTGACTTGTACCAGTTAGTAAAAGGTATTTATAATTAGTCATTTTTTTATAGTTTTCAACTTCCAGTGAATGGCGTTCCGAAAATACCAACACCAAGTTCTGCCCAAATAAGGGGTAGAACGATTATGATAAGAAGGATAATCAGTATTTTTTTCTTTTTTGACATAACTCGAGCAAAGTACAAATTCGAGTGTTAAATAGTTGCTTATTCAAAAGTAATCATATGATTAGTGTTAGTAGTACATTTGCAGCGCCTCGACCTTCATTCTGAGGAACTCTATTCATG
>CAZTLZ010000134.1:0-9757 GCA_964614665.1 uncultured Maribacter sp. | reverse complement strand
CGCTGTCAGATGCCACGGAACCACAACCAGTACATCGTTTGGATTACCCTACCACGGGTATTTTGTTAGTTGGAAAAACCAATAGCGGTATTCGAGTTTTGAATCAAATGTTCGAAGACAAGGTCATTCAGAAAATATACTACGCTATTACCATTGGTGAAATGGAAAGTACCGGAAAAATAACTTCAGAAATTGATGGTAAAAAAGCACGATCAGATTTCAAGATAGTTGAATCAGTACCTTCCAAAAAATTCGGTAAACTCAACTTGGTAAAATTACAACCACAAACAGGTAGAAGGCACCAGCTTCGAATCCATCTTGCCAGCATAGGGAATCCGATACTGGGTGATCAAACGTATGGGCTAGAAGGTTTAACCTTAAAAGGAAAAGGATTATATCTACATGCCCATTCCTTGGAATTCAAACACCCTTTCAACAAAAAAGAAATGTATATTCAAGATGAATTTCCAAAGAGATTCAAAAAAATATTCCCAGCATCAATCTTTGATTAAGCTGAAGGGTCAAGAATCTTCTGAAACCGTCATTACTTAATAAAGTATTATCTTTCTTAGGATTCACCAAAACTATAAACAAATGAAGTTAGGAGCATTTTCAATTAGTCTTTCGGTCAAAGACCTCAAGGCTTCAAAACAATTTTACAGCACCTTAGGTTTTAGTGTCTTTGCAGGCGACCTGGAAAGGAACTATCTCATTATGAAAAACGGCAACGCCCTTGTGGGACTATTTCAAGGCATGTTTGAAAATAACATATTAACCTTTAACCCGGGTTGGGATGAAAATGCAAGCACACTTGAAGCTTTTGATGATGTTCGAAAAATTCAAAAAGAGCTCAAGGTCAACAATATCAAATTAGAAAGTGAGGCTGATGAAACCACCTCGGGACCAGCAAGTTTTGTAGTTCTGGACCCCGATGGTAATGCCATTATGATTGACCAACATGTTTGACTAATACGATGATCGAAGTAAGCGATGATGAAGTGCTTTGAGCTTTGGTGCAGGGTACCCAAACCTGAATAATACGAGCAAAAGAAGATTGGAAAGATTGACACGGGCATATGAATTGTTTTCATACTTTCTGGCGGAAACGATAAGGTCGTTCTTTACAATTTTATACCGAACTTTATTCCTCTTCATCCGGTCAAAAAACTCGAAATCTTCCATTAGGATCTGTTCTTCATCAAACCCATCAAGATCAAGAAATACGTCCTTTTTAATGAAAAGGCATTGATCACCACCACCTGTAAAAATGCCGTCGCTAGCGGTGAAGCTCGCGTTTACTTTTAAAAGGAAACTCTCCTTGTCAAATTTATATGAGAAAAAACCGGCATCATAGTCGCTCTGAATAGTATTCAATACATCTGATAAAAAGGTTTGGGGAGGGACAACATCCGCATGTAAAAAAACAAGTATGCTCCCCTTTGATTTTTGAACCGCAGCATTCATTTGTACCGCC
Organism: uncultured Maribacter sp.; assembly: GCA_964614665.1. Taxonomy (GTDB): domain Bacteria; phylum Bacteroidota; class Bacteroidia; order Flavobacteriales; family Flavobacteriaceae; genus Maribacter_C. The sequence goes on along the minus strand of CAZTLZ010000134.1, from coordinate 8,283 downwards.
CTACCCTTCTGAGAACACTTTAAAAACCGAACCATGTCAGAAGCGCTTAAGTTTTCAGAGGCATCACTATTATCACAAGACAAGGTAACGATAACCTCCACAGGTGACACCCTCGTCATGCTTTCCAACTTGGAAATCAAGTACTCCAAATTATTTTTTTCGTTATGCGCAGGTATAATAATGGTTATCATAAAAGCAATTGCCTATTAACGCTCAAAATCATCTTCGTATGATAGTGGAGTAACGTTCAGTTCTGTCACCTAATATTTGTCGGAAAGGTTTTGTGTAATTTACGACCAACCCTATGTAATTTATTAAATACCAAGTATTACTAAGAATCTACATCATACTTCTATGATTGCATACCCCTTCAAATCATTACTATTCATGTGCTTAATTGTTTTGGGTTGTACTAGCAACAAAGCTCAAAACCCAACTTCGAATGTTAAGGATTTCAACGCACTTTCAGAACAATTTCTAAAAGATATCAAAGCGGGAAAAGATACCAAGAATGCTCAAGACGAACTTGCAAATACGACCTTAAAGGCTCTAGAAGAAGGACTTCAAACCGATGACCAAAAATTAGCTTTCTGGGTAAACATCTACAACGCTTATATCCAAGTCTTTCTGTCAAAGAATCCTGAGCTGTATGATGACCGCCAAGCTTTTTTTAACGATGAGAGAATTCTGATTGCCGGGGAGAAGCGTTCATTCGCGAAAATTGAACATGGTATTATTCGCAGGTCTCAATGGGCATTGGGTTTAGGGAACATCCGTAAATGGTTTCCCGACAGATTTGAGCGGAAGCTCCGTGTTGACAAGCGTGATTACCGCGCACACTTTGCCTTGAATTGCGGTGCTAAAGATTGCCCTCCTGTAACTATTTATTATGCGGATAGGGTCAACGAGCAGTTAGATAGGGGTACGACCAATTATTTAAAGAAAACAACAAATTACAACTCGCAAAATAAATCAGTTGCCATAACATCACTATTCAGTTGGTTCAGAGGTGATTTTGGTGGCAAGAGTGGTACAAAAGAAATTTTGAATGAGCAAGGACTTATACCAACTACTGATGTTGACCTTGAATTCAAAAACTATGACTGGACACTTCACCTAGACAATTGGACAGAGCTCTAGAAAACCCTTTGTTGATTTACTAAAAACCGCTCCCTACACAGGTGAATTCATCCAACATATTCCATCTGAAAAATCTGGCATTTCCCTAAATTTGCAGACGGAAGTATTCAAAAAACCAATCCCTTAAGGCTTCAAATGCAAAAAATACTTGCTTTTAAAAAATCAATTCTTGGCCTTTTCGTTCTGCTGGGAATTATATCTTCCTTTTTAGTATTCAATTTAAAATTCTCTTTTGATTTTAGTCAATTCTTCCCCGAAGGAGATGAGGACTTGATTTTTTATGAGGAATTCATCGAGGAATTCGGGGTGGACGATAGTTTTCTCTTAATCGCCATTGAAAATGAGGACACCGTTTTTGAAACCGATTTTCTTGAGCGTTTCGATGCCTTCTCAAAATCTGCCAAAGAAATTCCTTATGTTACCGACAGTCAATCAATAACTACACTCTCCTACCCTTTAAAAACATCTTTCGGTTACAGTCGATTGCCAATAATTCATATAGAGGATTCTACAAAGTATGCCACTGATTGGAAAAAAATAAAGGATGACAATCTTTTTATCAATACCCTAATCGATGAGAAGGCCGGGTCTTTAGTTGTTTCACTGGAAACAGAAGATGCCCTTGATTACGGTCAAAGTATGGAAGTGCTTAACTCCCTAAGGTCTTTACTCAAATCGCATGGGTTTGAAGACTACCACCTTCTTGGGCGAACTTTTTTCTACGAAGCCCTAGTGAATATGCAAAAACAAGAATTAATCAGAACAACGATTTTTGCAACCCTGTTGGTACTCTTAATTCTTTTCTTGGTGTATAGACGGACAACGGTAGTTGCAATTGCCTTATCATCCATAATTTTGGCCTTATTACTTTTTTTGGGGACTTTGTCCCTCTTGGGCAAGGAATTGAATACATTATCCTCTTTCTACCCTATACTACTTCTAATAGTAGGTACTTCGGATGTCGTTCATATTATGGATGACTACCTTTCCAAACTACGAAATGGTCTTAAAAGAAAAGAGGCGATGCACCATACATTGAAAGAAGTGGGTGTTTCAACTTTACTTACCTCTGTTACCACTGCCATAGGTTTTGCTTCCCTATTGACTTCCAAATCAAGTGTCGTAAGTGGATTTGGAATCAATTCAGCCCTAGGGGTTTTAATAGCTTTTGTAACCGTTGTAGGGTTTACCTGTTCACTTCTCTTACTCATTGATGCAAAACATGTATTACCAAAGAACTATGTTCCTGCAAGAAAATGGGCATGGAGCCTTGCGTATATTAATAAAATCACTCAAAAATTTCCAAAACGTATTTTGATTATCAGTTTTGTCTTTGGCGGTCTTTGTGTTTGGGGAATCTCGAAAATCAATACGAACTATCAAATAAAAGAGAGCCTTCCGAAAGGAAGTGCTATTGCAACGGATTTCGACTTCTTTCAAAACAATTATGGAGGATTCAGACCTTTGGAGGTAGCCGTAATAGCAAAAGGGGATTATAAAGTCACCGATTTTGAAGTTATCAAGGAAATTGAAAAAGTGGCACAACAGTTAGCACAATTATCTCCCGTGCGCAATGTGCAATCTGTCAATACCTTCTACAAAGGTTTGCACAAAGCGAATAACCTGAATCAATCTGAATATTTCATATTACCCGAATACCAAGAAACTTTTGAAAAGTACAAAATTGAGGTAAAGAAAATGGCTCGGAGACCATTTAGCAAATTTGTCAATGTAAATGAGACAAAATCTAGAATAAGCGCTAAAGTATTGGATGTTGGTTTGGATACCCTTACTACGGTTTATCAGAAATTCAATTCATTTATAGCCACGGAAACGGATACCAATATGGTCAAATTCAGATTGACAGGCACAGGTATTCTGCTTGATAAAAATGCTTATTATGTCAAGGACAGCCTCATACAAGGGTTACTCATGGGGTTGTTATTGGTAGCCCTCATCATGGCCCTACTCTTCAAAAACCTAAAACTTCTCCTTATATCATTGTTACCTAACTTATTGCCACTTTTATTTGCAGCAGCACTCTTGGGCTTCCTGAAAATTCCTCTTGAAGCTACAATTTCAGTAGTTTTCGCGGTAGTTTTCGGGATTGCCGTCGATGATACGATTCACTTTTTAGGGCGCTACAAAATAGGGATATCTAAAGGTCTAAGTAAAGAAGAAGCTCTGCAAGTCACCTTTGCGGAAACAGGTAGGGCCTTAATCATTACTACGTTTATCTTGTTCTTTGGTTTCTTGGTACTCTTGTTCTCAGTACATACCCCAAGTATTACCATTGGCCTTCTAATCAGTATAACACTGCTGACGGCTTTGGTACTTGACCTCCTATTGCTCCCAGTACTTATAAGAAAGTTTCTGTAGCTTGAATAGTTGAGGAATAAGGTTTGTAAAAACTATCTAACTTAGTATTTACCACCCCTGAGGGTTTTACGTAATCGTCTTCGTGCATTTAAAACAAAATACACCAATAACGACATAATAGAAATCCAAATAAAGAAAAGGAAGTATTCCATAACACTCTAGTTTTAGGCGAACTATTCGGTTAAATTCAGTTGTTGTTTCTGTAACACTTGGGGCATTTCAGAAAAGAAAATCATAATTTGGACCTTAAATATATGTAAAACATCAATATATTCCTACAAAAAACAGATAAAATAGATTGACCAGTATAAAAAATCAAGTCCTCCAAAAGCACAGGCAACACCTTAAAAGTCCCTATTTTGCATTAATTTAGCACCTTAAATCACCAATCAATGAACCCATCTGCTGCCGGCTGGATTAACAAATTCGGGCAACTCGTAAGTGAGACCCCCAACACTTATGGCAGTTTTCAAGATGTATACGGAGCGCTAAAAAAAACAGGGTTTGTCTACGGAATAAATACCAAAGCACCACGATTCATTAAGGCTGAACACACACTTTCTGAAGATGAAAAAGCCAAGATCAACCTGCTTTTAGGCCTTTACTACACCTATCATATTGAAGCACAACACATTGATTTTGAAGACTTTGTCAATACTATTTTTAAATTCTATCGTGATTTGGGAATCAACCAAATTTCACTTTTGAACAAGATTCTAACGGGCAACAAAACTTCCGCTCAACTCGAAAGGTTAATAAATTCTCGGGTTTACTTGGAGGATAATCTTATTAGAAAAACCTTCAGCACCATTATTACAAATTCTTTGTTGTTCATTGACGTATTGGTATTCAAGAGATACTTGCGAGAGGGAGGAAACATTCGTGAGTATGCCAAGAAAGTGGAATATATCGCCATTAACGTTACCTACCACGCCTTAAATTCCAAAGAAAAAGAAAAAAATGATGAACGTCTTGCCAATTTGTTCGGCGCTTCATTAACCTTTATAGATGGTACCAATCAAAACTTCGACGGTTCTTATCGCGAAAAACTACTGGACAACGTTTCCGTTTGGGAAAATCGTTATTTTCTTGATATTGCCTGCTTGGCTGTCTGGGAAGACAAATCGGTAGACTATAAAGAATCTGAATTCATATATGGAATTGGTAAAGATTTAGGGTTTGATCAAAAGCAAATTTCACGCTCTTTAGAAGAGGTTACTTCTTTTTTTAGTAAAAACACCGACACAATTCCCTTTTTAAAAGATAATAATTTGGCCATGCAGTTTTATGAAAGCATGTCAAAAGTGGTGAACAAACTGATTTTAAGAAATAGCAAAAGGCTTCAAAAAGAACTTTCAGAAAGTGCTGAACTTGTCACTTTACTATCAAAATCAACCCTGCGTGATTTGACTTCTGAAGAGAAAAAAAAAGTACAAAGTCAGCTCTTGGATATTTTTAAAAGCATTCCTTCGCTTGCTATTTTTATATTGCCGGGAGGTGCTGTTTTATTACCGATTTTCATTAAATTAGTTCCGAAGTTATTACCTTCTTCATTTGATGAAAATCGAGTCGAAAAAACAAGTAAAACCACCAAATAGTACAGTATAAGAAAAATCTATGGTAAAATTTAAATCACTTTAAATCAATAATTTAACTCATTCTACTCCAACCATAACTTGAAATCACGAACTCTCTCCCTACTAACAATGATTTCAAGCTCGGAAAAGTGGTTCAACTTGATTTGAAGCCTTGAATTGGTGTACGAAATAATGTCTTTGATATGGTTGATATTGACATAGAATTTTCGACTCACTCGAAAGAAAATTTTAGGATTCAATTCCGTTTCCAGATTTTCCAAAGTGGTATCCAACAAATAATTTCTTCCATCTGAAGTAGCGGCATAAGTACCTTTGTTTTCACTATAAAAACTTTCAACCTCATCTGCATTTATGATTTTCAGGTGCTGGCCCACTTTGACCGTAAACCGTTTTTTGTATTCACGCTCGATCGGGTTCACCAATAACTTTTTAATATCATCAAAATCTAATGCCAATTTCTGGGGTTCTGGTTTTAATGCACGAAATTTTTTGACAGCTACTTCCAATTCCTCATCATCAATGGGTTTCAAAAGATAGTCGATACTATTCAATTTAAATGCCTGTAACGCATACTCATCGTATGCCGTGGTAAAGATGATGGAACTTTTGACTTCAATTTCATCAAATATTTCAAAAGAAAGCCCATCAGAGAGTTGAATATCCAAAAAAATAAGGTCAGGATGTTCATTGCTCCTAAACCAATTTAGAGCTTCTTCAACCGAGTGTAACATATCGGAAACCTCGACATCGAATTCCGCTAAAAGCCTCGAAAGCCTTCTTGCAGCCGGTTTTTCGTCTTCTATGATAATTACGTTCATATGCGTCCTTTTGCTATTTTTAGATTTCTTATTGGATTTTTTCCTTTGCTTCTTCGTCTTTCATGAACCGTTCTATTTGACGTTCTTCCCATTTCTTCACAAAAAAAGAAGAGCGCCCAAAAACCAAAAGTGCATGAATAGCAAGAATAGCTAACCAAATGTAAATATTCCAATCAATCCAACTCATTACCTTGGGGTTATCCAGAGCCTCTCTGCCAAAAAGGGTTATGGTCATCTTTTTCCTTGAAAGTAGCAACATTCCGTTGATGATGATAAAAACGCCTACATGATTGTAAAAACTCTTGATTTGACCAACCCTTCGCCGTGCCCTCTCGATTTTTTTTAGTGATTTATGCTCCATTCCCATCTTCAAATTGTTTATATTTTTCTACTTCTTTTCGGTCTTCTTCCATATATTTTTGAATCTGTCGCTCCTCCCAACCCTTGTTTAAAAATGGACTTATCTTAAACACCTTTATTGCATGAAAAGACAATCCAATTCCCCAAAAGAGCCATGAAGCAAAAGTACTAAAGTGCCATATTGGCCCCATAAAGTACTCACCATAGTAGCTAGTGCCAACAATCTTAATTACCGTAATCATGGTATTTATCATCAGATACAACATAAGATGTGTATAAAACCCTTTGAGTTCTGCAACCCTCTTTTTGGCCCTGGTACTCTTGTGTTCTTTATTGGTTTCCATAGTTATAATTTACGCATTGTAGTGATTTAGGTATACTGCTCACCCTACCTACCATCCTTTTGTTGGTGTTCTTATTAGTACTTGGGAGTTTCATTATCCTCCTCTATGAATCGTTTCATTTGACGTTCTTCCCAGGCTTTTCCGAATAAGGTTAGATTATTAAAAACCTTTATCCCGTGAAAAATCAATATAATACCCCAAACTATGGCCGTCCCAAAGACATTCCAATCAATCCATTCCAAAAACCCTGGATTCCCAATAGCTCTCCTGCTCAACAAAACAAAAGTAAACTTATCCCTGACCAAGAACAGCACAATGTTTACGATTACATAGGCTGCCACATGGTTATAAAAGCCCCGTATTTGAACTACTCGCTGTTGTGCTCGTTCGTATTTTGTCGGTTGATTCTTAGTTCTTGCCATAACCATTTCCTAATTGTTTATACTTTTCAGCTTCTTCCCTACTTTCGTCCATGTATTTCTGAATCTGACGTTTCTCCCAATCCTTCCCAAAAAACGGGTTGAAACTAAACACTTTCATGGCATGAAAAGCAAGCCCAATTCCCCAAAAGAACCATATGGCGAAGGTTCCGAAGTCCCAAAATGCCTCACTAAAACTTTCTTCATTAGAGAGGTTTCTAATTATCTTATTGAGGGTTATAAAAGAATTGATTACAATATAAACGGCTAGATGCCAGTAAAACCCTTTTAGCTCCTCTACTCTTTGTTTCGCCCTTGTTTTCTTATCTATATTATTTGTTTCCATAATAAACGTCTTTAGATTTATTCTTGGGTCTTACTCCCATCTTTCTTTTTTCTCATCTTCTTGCATGAACTCTTGAATTTTACGCTTTTCCCAATCCTTTCCAAAAAAAGGATTCAGACTGAACGCTTTCACTGCGTGAAAAGCAAGACCAATTCCCCACCCGAAAGCTGCCCACAAGAACCAGGCATAACTCCATTCATTCGTATAATAATTCAAGGCCGCGAGAAACGAAATCACTAGTACATAGGACACCAAATTACCGTAGAACTTCCGAAGTTCCGCTACTTTCTCTTTAGCCCTTAGATATTTTTCGTCTTCTATTTTATGCATGATAGTTCTTTTTGATTGGGTTTATTAAAGATAAGGATTCTTAAAATTCATTGCTTTCCATCAGTTCTTTAATCTTTCTTTCCTCCCAGTTTTTACCGAGAACAAGATTTTGGCCGAAAGTACATAACCCATGCCCCAATAAGCCTATCCCCCAACCCAAAGCTGGAAACAGAACCCATGGAAAGTCCGTAGTATTATAATTTAGCAGAACTAACAAAGACATGACACTAACATAGACAATGACATGCGAATAAAAAGATTTGATCTCACCAATTCGTTTTTTTGCTTTTTCGTATCTGTATTCGTTTGAGTTTTGCATGATATACTTTTTAGTGGTTTTTAATTACAGGTCAAATATCAGAAGTATGGGCAAGGTTTAAAAAGGAAGCTTGCCGAGTTGTCATTTTCCGTGGCCGAGTTGTAAAAGGGAACAATAAAAACCACGTTCAGCGTATACCTAATGCTATAAAATTAAAAAGGCTTCCAAAAAAAAGGAAGCCTCAAGTCTTTAAGCTCTAACCGATTAGAATTTATCATCGTCCATCAATT
>CAZTLZ010000133.1:0-9773 GCA_964614665.1 uncultured Maribacter sp. | reverse complement strand
CAATGGGTGTCATTCGTGTTATATTTTCGGTTATCCATTTTCCACTACGTTTCACACCGTACTCCAGCTTTATACTTCTCCCTACTATTCAATTATTTTCAACACTAATTTTCCCATTTTATCTCCTGTAAAAAGTCGGTTGTAGGTTTCCGGAAAATTCTCAATACCCTCATATATATCTTCACGGCTTTTCAGCTTTCCTTGAGCCATCCATCCACCTAAAATCTGGGCACCTTCCTTATATCTATCCGCATAATCAAACACAACCATTCCGGTCATACTAGCCCTATTTACCAACAATGACATATAATTGCTTGGCCCTTTGACCTTGGTTTTATTATTGTATTGCGAAATAGCACCGCATATTACAATTCGCGCATGCATGCGCAAACGCCCTAATGCAAGATCCAAAATCTCTCCTCCTACATTGTCAAAATATATATCCAATCCTTTAGGGCATTCTTGTTTCAGTCGCTCTTTTACATCTTCGTTTTTGTAATCGATGCACCCATCAAATCCAAGTTCATCAACCACGTATTTACATTTATCTGGTCCGCCGGCAATGCCGATTACCTGACATCCTTTGATTTTTGCGACCTGTCCGACTATACTACCGACGGCCCCTGCAGCACCTGAAACCAAAACAATATCTCCTTCCTTTACCTTAGCCACTTCGGTAATTCCGAAATATGCTGTCATACCCGGCATTCCCAAGGTACCGATATACATTGGTAAAGGTGCTAATTTGGGATCCACTTGATAATACCCTTTTCCATCAGTAGCAATATACTGCTGCACACCGGCATAACCGGCTACATAATCACCCACCTTAAATTCTGGATGATTTTTAGCTTCAATTACCTGCCCAACGGAGCCCGCACGCATCACGGAGCCAATTTCCATTGGGGCGATATATGACTTTCCTTCGTTCATCCAACCCCGCATCGCCGGGTCTAATGACACATAATGTTGTTGTATCAATACTTCTCCTTCCTTGATTTCAGGAATAGCATTCGTTTCTAATGACCAAGTGGAATTATCAGCTTCTCCCTCCGGCCTTTTTACAAATATTAATTGTTTGTTCATAAGTAATTCTTTTTGTTTGTGTTTAAACAACACTTCCCTTAATTCCTCCTTACCTAATGGTAAACTATTACTTTCACTTTTTTTTACTCGAAAAACTCGCTACATAGGCCTTCATTTTGGCCCGTATCTCCGGTTTCCACCAAAGTTCTGATGCTTCCTTCAAAGAGTTCTCAGCATTCAAGTCCAATTTATCCAAAAGGTTTTTACGAAGTTTTTCCTTTGTATTCATTAAAATCTCTTGGTCTGCCCTGAGATACAACTGCATACGTTTTTCTGCCCTTTCAAGTACATTTTCCAAAGGAACCAATTCATCTACCAACCCTGCGGCAACAGCTTCTTTTCCTGATAATAGTTTTCCTTCAAGAATGTACCTGCTTGCTGGTCCTTCACCCATCCAAAAAGCATAAACCTCCGTTAAATTTTGACTTATTTGGATGTTTACCGCCACTTCGTTCAAACCGATTACATAATTATCCCCTTCTGCCATATAGCGATTATCTCCTGCTACGGCCAAGACACAGCCGCCAGCTGGAGAATGACCAGTTATAGCTGAAATGAAAGGCTTTTTGAACTGTACAAGTTCAAGATACAATGCGCCAAAGGAGGTAAAAAAATCACGGATTTGGTCTTTATTATATTGGAATAGTTCAATCAAATCCAATCCCGCAGAAAAATAATGGGGTTGCCCGGTAAGAATGACTCCCTTTATATCCGTGTTCTCTTCCAGTTTCCGGAAAATATCCCTGAGATCCTGGACCATTTCAAAATTGATGGCATTTACCTTACCACGATTCATTTGAACTATGGCATATTCATCTTTGTATGTAACGTCTAATGTATTCATGTATTTTTTATAAGGATGTACCGCCGTCTAAGGTAAGTGTTTGCCCAGTAATAAATTTGGAACTTTCAGAGGCCAACCAACAGATGCTCTCTGCAATTTCATCTGCTTGACCGAACCTTCGCATTGGGATGCGTCTTTTAAGTATTTCTGCCATATCATCTCTGAAAGAAAGTAATTTGTCCAAAAGGGCCGAGTTTGTATATCCAGGACAAACTGCATTTATTCGAATATTTTTGTGGGCATATTCCAGAGCCGCCGATTTGGTCATACCCACAACAGCAAATTTACTTGCGCTATATGAAAGATTATTTCCCGAAGCCTTTAGACCTGCCAGGGAGGCCACATTTACAATATTACCATGGCCCTGAGTTGTCATTTGTTGCAGAGCTACTTGCATACAATAAAAAACACCGGTTTGATTCACAGCGATTACATTGTGCCAATCATCATGAGTATGGTCAGCGGTTTTCTTCTGATTAGCCCCTCCGATTCCGGCATTGTTCACCATTATATCAAGTCTTCCATTGTCCGCAACCACATTGCCCACGAGTTCTTTAACCTCTTCAAATTTTGTCACATCGGTTTTGTTAGCAGATGCCGTCCCGCCAGCCTCCTTGATTTCGTAAGCCACTTTTTTGGCACTTTCTAAATTAATATCCGACACGATTACAGCTGCTCCATGTGTTCCAAAAAGTTTAGCTGTGGCTGCGCCTATACCGCTTCCCGCCCCCGTGATTATGACAACTTTGTCTTTAAGGTTCATTCTAATGTTTTTATTTTAATCTTCGTGTTCCTAAGTTCTCGTCTCCGCTCGAAGTGATAGCGCTAATGGTAACTTAAACTCTCTTAAGCAAAAACTTTTTTATCAGTTTCAATCGTCAAGGCTTGTTTGCTGTCCATCAAAATTTCTGATAGTCCTGTTGTTTTTGGAAGTTCGTATTTGAAATAGAATTCCATGGCATGGATTTTACTTTCATAAAAATCCGAACTATACACTGTGCTTCCCGCTACTAGCGTATTTTGTGCTTCGCGCGCTATGTCCAACCACAACCACGCCACTACTATGTTACTAAAAAATTCCATAAAGGGAGTGGCATCTGCCAAGAAACGCTGATAATCCCCTTTCATGGCAAAACCCATTAATGCTTGCAACACCTGTTGTGTCAATTCTAATTTAGCTCCCAATTTTTTGGCATAGGGCGCCAATGATTCATGCCCCATACTTTCTTTCATAGATTTCGTGATTTCTTCGGACAACAATTGTAAAGCCCTCCCATTGTCCATAGTAACCTTGCGACCTAATAAATCTTGGGATTGTATGCCCGTTGTTCCTTCGTAAATCGAGAAAATCCGGATATCCCTTAAATATTGTTGTAAGATATAATCGGAACAAAAACCGTATCCCCCCAAAACCTGAACGCCATTATCTACAGCAACTTTGCCCATTTCCGATGGGTAGGTCTTTACCACGGGAGTCATTATTTCTAAAAGTAATCGGTACTTTTCCCGCTCATCAGCATCTGTACTTGCTATTGAAAGATCATGATATTTCGCCGTCAGAAAGACCAAACTCAAGGAGCCCTCAGAAACCACTTTTTGCAGCAATAACATTCTTCGTACATCGGGATGTTTGACAATCAACGTCTGTTCCTCATTCGCATCTTTCTTACCTGTACTTGTCAATTGACGCCCTTGTGGTCGTTCATTGGCATAGTTCAGTGAGGCCTGATAGGCGGCAGTGGCAATGGCTGCCGCTCCCCTACCTACTCCGATTCTAGCACCATTCATCATGAGGAACATATATTTTAATCCCTGATTGGCTTCACCAACAAGCCAACCATGACAGTCTTCTTTATCCCCAAAGAATAAATGTGTGGTACAGTAACCCTTCTGCCCCATTTTCTGAAAATCAGCAACGGTCTGCACATCATTCGAATTCAAATTTCCATCGCCTGCTGGTCGATGTTTGGGGACCACAAATAATGATATTCCTTTCGTTCCAGCTGGCGCCCCTTTGATTCTGGCTAACACCAAATGCACGATATTTTCAGCTCCTTGATAGTCGCCTCCTGAAATAAATATTTTTTGTCCGTGAATTTTGTACGAATCCCCATTGGGAGCGGCGGAAGTAACAATATCGGAGAGTGAACTACCAGCCTGAGGCTCAGTCAAACACATGGTACCACCCCATTGGCCCGTTAGCATTTTGGGTAGATAGGTATCATTCAGTTCTTGATTGCCAAAATGTGCAATCAGTTCGGCCGCACCAACGGTCAAACCGATATATCCTGGCATATGGTTGTTGGCCGCATCTTGAATAAAGGCAGAAGCGTGAGATACCATGGCCGGCAATTGCATACCGCCATTTTCATAGGGAAAAGACCCGGCAATAAAACCCATCTCACCGCCCGCTTTCATATATTTAGTTATCTGTGGATGCACAACAATCTCTCCATCTTTAAAATGAGCAGGGTTTTCATCCATCTCTCTGAAGTAGGGAAACAATTCTTTATCCGAGAAATCTTTTACCGAATTCAACAAAAGTTCTATCGATTCTTTATCATAGTCTGCATAGCGTTCTTGATTCAGTACCCCTTGTACTTTGTGTACCTCATACAACAAGAATTTCAGGGTTTCCAGATCTATATATTGATTTGCCATAACTGTGATTTTAAGGGTTCTTAAGTTAATAGAAATTTTACCCAAATGCATTAAACTGATTTGATAAAGTTTACACTAGAGCAGATTTGCTAAAAAACAACTGTTTAAAAACGTCTTCACTTGTTTGTCAACATTTACATGGTCTTATTAACCATATATTGCTTTTCTACAAAATTTATGAGATTTTTGAGTCTTGAGTTTATACCCTCGTTGGCTGTCAAAGAGGAAAAAAGAATGAAATGAAAAAAAGGATAATCTTAGGAATTTCTTTAATGGCCTTTCTCCTCGTAGCTTTTCAAGTGGCGGATGGATTGGGATTACATCTTTTACAATCCCCAGGAGCTGAAGTGAAAGATTATGTTGAACAAGATTATGGGTTGGGTTCAAGTCATGTCGACTCACTTCAAGCATATCCACATTTAAAAAAAGGAGAAAGAACCCCATTCGATTTATGGAAGTATGCAGGTAAGGACGGTTCTTCATTTATGAATCCAAATCTTCCCATGAGTTGGGATGAATGGGTGAATTTTCATAATGAACAGAAGCCGGAATTGATGAAGGATATCGATGAATACATGAATTCACGATTTGACTTTAATGGGAAGGTGTATGATGGAAAATTCATGTCAGGTGGACGAAACGGAATAATGAAAGGGCCGGTCAGTAGGCTTCCCAAAGGAATAAGTTCTTTCGAAGAATTATCAAACTTGAGCCCTGAGAAAATTAAAAGAAGGGATTTGTTTCCTTTCAAACCATTGGCCCATCCATTGGCATCAACTGCTCATATGGTATTTCCGGACAACTGGAACAAAATACATCCTGAACATATTAGAATAGACGTTGACCATGATTTTCCTGATGAATATCTACCTGAATTTCCACCTCCAATGTTTCTGACAACTCATAAAGAACTGGGCGATGTAACCAAAGGCAAGGAAGTTACTTTTAGCAATTACTATGAAATTTTTAATGGTTTGCTAACACCCGAACAAATGGAAGGATTGAAAGAACTGGTCAGACCAACACCAACTACATGGTTTAATCAAACTACACATAGAGTAACGATGGAGCCTAGTGCAGGCGTATCTTGTTTTTCTTGTCATGTCAATGGTCATACGAATGCGGCGTTTGAACTAGCCCCTGATAGCAGACCACATTTGGCAAGATTGAGAGTAGGGACACCGTCTATGAGAGGGAATTACAACCTTATGCAATTGGCTTCTAAACGGTCTATAAGAAGTATGGATCATTTTGCTGAAATTGAGGAATATTTTGACGGCGACCCTGGAATGATGCAGCATATTGGACCCAGAGCCCACCAAAAACAAGTCTCAAACCGTATGGGTGATTTTAATGCTATGCTCGATTTTCCTCCAGCTCCCAAATTGAATCCAATGGGTAAACTTATTCCTTCAAAATCCACTAAGAAAGAATTGCGGGGAGAAAAATTATTTTGGGGCAAAGCAAAATGCTCAAATTGCCACTATGGCCCTTCATTTGTCGATGACCAAATGTATGATTTGCAGGTGGAGCGGTTTTATGTAGGGCGACCAGAAGGACCAATAAAAAACTTTCCGTTGAGAGGCATTAAAGATTCGCCTCCCTATTTACACGATGATAGATTGCCAACTCTTGATGATACGGTTGAATTTTTCAATTTAGTACTTGAACTTAAACTTTCAAAAGAGGAGAAAGATGACATAACAGCTTATCTGATGTGTTTGTAAAAAATTAATTACTACAGCCAACAACGTATCCCTATGGTTCATTGAGGCAAATTCGATGTCATCAAATCCCTACCAACCCGGCAGGGTCATCCTGGGGGAATGGAATCTAACCAATATCGCAAAATCCATGTAAGAATGGCCAACAAGTGCTCTCCTTGATGAACTATCAAGCCCGTTTAACCGAAAGACTACTATCCGCACCTTAGTTGAAAGGATTTTTGTTATATTTCCTTAAAACTAGCCGCCAGTGCTGCAACCCGTATACTGCTTACGCATAGGTATCCTACGCAATGAGACGTTGTACACAATTTGACTAAGCATGAAAAATAGAGTTTCAAAATTAACTTGTTTGTTTTTAATCTTAACAGCCTCATCAATTGTCGCCCAAGATAATATTGATGAGTTTTTAAAAAATCAACCCATTATTGATATGCATTTCCATATCACTAAAGGATTTGATGATAATGAGGTTTATAATAGACGAAAGGTTGATATTGATAATGCAAAATTAGATTGGATTGTTGAAGATTACACTAAAAACAATGTAGTATTAGCCATAGGAGGGGGAACATTAAAATATGCCAACATGTATGCTGAAACTGACAGTCTTTTTTGGGCAGGTTTGGTTTTTCCGTGCATGAAGACGGTTGAACAAGATGAACCCTGTGACAAAGAATTTTTTAGCGAATCAGAACTACGCGAAATATACAAGGCTGGAAAACTAAAAAGTTTAGGAGAATCTATGTTTAACTACTATGGAATTCCACCGACTGATAAGAGATTGGAACCATATTGGAAAATTGCTGAAGAATTCAATATTCCGATAGGAATTCATGCAGATGTTGGGCCACCACCAGAAAGAGTTAATAAAGAGGAAAGACCAAATTATAATCCGGCTTTTGCAAATCCAGAGTTACTAAAACCTATTTTAGAGAAACACCCTAATTTAAAAATTTATCTCCTGCACTATGGTGGAGGTTATTCAGAACAAGCACTGGAATTAATGAAATTGTACCCTCAAATATATTGCGAGATTTCAGCAGTTAGCTTATTTATGCCAAAGGAGGTTTGGGGGCCAAATGTAAAAAAGTTATTTAGTGAGGGTCTCGGAGATAGATTGATGTTCGCCTCTGATTATTTTGGTACTGTTAGAGAGCACATAGAAATAGTTTACAATATCGACTGGTTAACGGACAAACAAAAAAGAGACATTTATTATAATAATGCCGCTCGGTTTTTGAACTTATCTGAATCTGAAACAAAGAAACATCAAAGCAAAGTAAATTAAATTAAAAACTGCGTACAACGCCTTATAGGTAATACCATTTCTAAGTATTATACCTAAATCCGTACCTGACGGTTATAGGAGGCCGCATACTGCTTGTGCGGATATCTTACACAGCGCTGCATTGGCAACATTTAAAAACAGACCATATGAAACTAAATATTCTCATTTTAATGGTTATCAACCTTTTGCTTTCTTAATGTCAAAACCAGAAAAAAAGAAGTAAAACTTCATAAATGGATTACCTATCATCAACATATTTTTTCGATTACGAAAGCAGTGAAATCCAAGAACTCATAGCTGAATTGAAAAACGCACCTCTTTCAGCAAAAGAGAAAACGAAACTTCTTTATATCAAAGTCCGTGATTCGTGGAGATACAATCCTTACAGCTTGAGTTTCTCAAAGGAAAACTATAGAGCAAGTGTTATTTCAAAAAAACCAAAAGGTCATTGTGTAGACAAATCAATAGTATTGATTGCTTGTCTTCGTGCTTTGGGAATTCCGGCTAGAATTCACTTGGCAAAAGTGAAAAACCATATTGGAGTCGAAAGATTGACTGAAAAATTTGGAACCAATGAATTGACCAACCATGGAATGGTCAATGTCTATTTGGATGGTAGGTGGATTAAATTATCCCCTGCATTTAACGCTTCTATGTGTAGAATGTTCAATGTTGCACCTTTGGATTTTGACGGAGAAAATGATTCCGTACTACAGGAATTCAATAAAGAAGGAAATCTATTCATGGAATATCTTGAAGATTATGGACATTATGAAGATGTACCTGTAGAATTTATGTTCAAAAATGCTAAAGAGCATTATCCGCATATTTTTGATAATGGTTCCAATCAGACTGAATTTGAATTATAAAACAAAGACTATTAATTCATCCGCCCGCATGTGCCGTTCTCTCCTGGTAGGCAGCTGTTTTCCTTAACCACAGTTCTTTATAATACCGCACGATTTCTTACGAAAAAATACAATGTATCCCCCCAAGTAACGAAATCATTGTCCTGACTTTTACATCCACAGGTAAAAAAAGCATTGAACCAAAATTGTGATTTTTTGGACTAAAAGCATAATTGGTTGATTGTAAACTGTATTAGTTTTGAACCTGAATAGTTAAAACATGTATTATGAAAACAATCAAATTATTTTTAGTCCTAATGGTGTTTACTCTCAATTATACACAAGCACAACAAAAAGAAAATCAAACAACAATTAAAAACAAAGACGGTATGAAAACTTATGTAATTGAACGTGTTATTCCAGGAGCCGGAACCTTAACAGCAGAACAACTAAAAGGAATCTCTCAAACCTCATGTTCAGTCTTAAAGGAAATGGGTCCAATAATTGAATGGCAACAGAGCTATGTTACAGGCGATAAAATTTACTGCGTTTACAAAGCAAAAAATAAAGGACTAATTGAAGAGCATGCTAAAAAAGGGAAATTCCCTGCAAATTCAATAAGTGAAGTTGCAGCAACAATTAGCCCAGCTACAGCAGAGCAATAAACTAAAGTTTACTAAACAAGAAGCTATCAAAATCATGGGTGGTTTCTTGTTTTTTTAATTAGTATCTTACTAAAAAGTAGATTATGCCAATATATATGGACTTTCACGATTTGCCTGATGGAGTTACGGCTGCACATGTTGCAGAAATGCATCAAGCGGATTTAAAAATTGAACATAAATATAATTGTCGTGGATTAACTTATTGGTGTGATGAACGGCGACAAACTGCTTTTTGCTTAATAGAGGCTCCTAACGAACAAGCAATAATAGATCTACATGAAAAAGCGCATGGAGCTGTTCCACAACGAATTATTGAAGTAAATGATAC
Source organism: uncultured Maribacter sp. (assembly GCA_964614665.1). Lineage (GTDB taxonomy): Bacteria > Bacteroidota > Bacteroidia > Flavobacteriales > Flavobacteriaceae > Maribacter_C. Next base: position 326 of record CAZTLZ010000133.1, on the reverse strand, counting down.
AATTGTTGAATCATTTTTAGGCAGAATTGAAGACCCCGAAAAATCACAAAACACAACGCTTAACATTATAAACGACCCTGCTTTTAGAACTTTAATGGTCGTTACGATTAAGAAGAGAAGCTTGCGAAAAGACGGTTATGAAACTTTGAATGCGGCCATTCGTGGCTATAATAAATCAATTACTAATATAATTAGTAAGCAAAAAGGACGCATTGTTAAAGAAAAAGCAAACACGTATTTAATGTCTTTTGATTCAGTCACAAATGCCATCAAAAGTGCTCTTGAAATTGAAAAAATCCACAACTGTGTCATTACTCCAGATTTGC
>CAZTLZ010000132.1:0-9874 GCA_964614665.1 uncultured Maribacter sp. | reverse complement strand
ATTCGACAAGATGGCTGAAGTGATTTCCAACGGATAGTGATTTTTAATAAATAAAGCAGGGTCAGCCAGAAAGTAACCATCATGATACTCGCTTTTAAATTTGGGTCCATCCATCTCTAGAATAACTCGCCCCGCAGACCAGGTAGCATCGCACAAATACCACTTGTCCTCCAATTCTATTATATTCCATGAATGATTCGAAGTGCTTTGGCTATCTAATAGTAAGGTGGCCGTACGTCCATAACCATTAACTATTTTGCAATTAAGTTCGGCTAAAATCGCCATTTCCCTTATCAAATAGGCGTAACCCGTACATGCTGTTTTTCGGTTGGCAATTAATTTTTTAAACACTTTTGGAGTGAAACCACTATTCCATTTAAGAAAGGCCTCTCTATCATCAGCCAGTTTTTTACGGTTTTTTTTAGTTGTCAAATATGCGCCGTAGTCATTCTCAATATTTGTACTGACCCACATGTAAATGGCTCTGAATTTTTCAACCTTTGTTAGTAAATCGGCCGTTAACTTATGGGTCAGCACAGGCAAGTTCATAAGACTTTCTCCTTTGTGAAGTAAAGCGATGCTGTCTGCCTTCTTAAAATCGATATGCTTAAAATCGGAACGCTGTCCGAAAGAGGAAGCAGAAAAGAATGCTAGAAGCAGAAAGGCGAACCTCATTACTTGAAGAGGGCTATGAGTTTTTGGAAGATGTTACGTTTGGTCTTGTACGCACCACCAACAACTACTTCGCCCATCAATTCGATGTCGGATAAGTTAAAAGTAATGGTAATATCAATGGTTTCTGAAGGACTTTCGGCAATGGTATATTCTTTCTTTCCATAACCTATATAACTAAAAACCAATACGTCATCAATCTCCAATTTTCTTGGAAATTCGAATTTCCCATCGAAATCGGTTTGAGTGCCTTCGGCGGTTCCCTTTAAAACTACATTTACCCCGGGTAGTGGTAGATCTTCTTCGTCTAGCACAGTACCAGTTACGGTATATTTTTCAGCAATAACCTTGTTGGCTGCCTCAAATCTCTGAACACCGCTAATTTCAGTTCTTAGTGGAGAGTTCAAGGTAGCGGCATCCTGTGCTTGAACATTGGAAACTGCGCACAATGCCAATAACGAAAAACTCATGACACCGATACTTTTTGAAATGGAATTAAAATTCATGGGCTGAGTTGTTTGGTATTCTCTAAGTTGTGACTTCTTAAAACGACCACAAGTTTCATTTGTGGTATTGTTGAAATGTTGAATAAGCTTCTCATCGGAAAATGTTGTAAAATCAATGACTTCTTTTTGGCAAGAGCCACAAAAGCCTCCGTTAGGAGTAACTACAAAACTTTCGAATTTTTCTAAACATGGTTCTTTTACGGAAATACGGAATGAATTTTTCATAATGCTTTGGTTTTATATTACATGTCTAAACTATGTTTCTACATGCACATATAAAATGGGCATTGAGTGTAACCGAACAATAAACCAGTAAACTTAGTTTTTGAGTGAGTTTGCAAAAACAAAAACTAAGCTCTAAGTTATGAATTTCTAGTTTACTTTTACTCTTACCCCTTGAGAATGACTACTAAACTCCGGAGCATACATGCTCTGAATAGTGGTAATGCCATTGCTGAAATCACCTGAATTATTTACACGTACGTCGTATTCAAATACAAAGACCCCTTTAGGTAAATAATCAAAAAAGAAATTCGTGCTGGCGTCTTTGGTGGCCTCATAGTAGCCTAATCCGTCTTGCCATTTATATTTAGAGATAACGTTTATTGGTTCGAAACTTGCCGCTCTCATATCTTTCATATGCACAAATTCCATTGGACGGTCTGCTCTTAGTTCGATTCTAACCCTAACCATATCCCCAACTTTTAAGTCAGTTTGTTCTGTTATTTCTGAAATTTCTTCTCCTGTATCCGTATTCGTTTTAAGAAATAATTTTTTCTTTAATTTTAAAGGGGTTTCAGCAGATGTGATTTTATCCAAGTCCTCAAAATATTGCCAGTACAGCGATCCCCATGCAATTCCATCTCCTTTTTTCGAGATTTGAACTTCGGCCATTTTTGGTTCTACTTCCGCACCATTCCATGTTGTTTTGTAGTAGCCCGTACCTGCTTCCGCTTTTACATTTTCTAATTTGGAAGGCTCTATTTTATCTCCACCAACCAAAATAGCAACGGAATCGGTAACGGATAACCAATCACTACCTTGAAGTAATAAGGCATAGACGGCTTCAGTAGTTGCTTTGGTAGTTTTCCATTGATTGGTCTGTTTGTTTTTCAACAACCAGATTTTAAGATTGTCAATAGTTTCAACATCGTTCGGATGGATTTCCGAAAAAGCTTCTATCAATAATGCTTGCGTTTCAATAGGTGCCTGATACCAGTGCCAAGAATTGGTGTTTTCTTTCCAATACATGCCCAGTTCTTGAGAGGTAATGCTATTCTCCTCTAATCCTCTAAGTATCTTTTCTGAAGTTTTTAGATCTTTATTGCGATGCATAATCAAAGCCAACATTCCCTGTGCATACAACTCTTTACTCTTCCAATATTTTTGGGTCTGCCCTTTGTAATATTCCGAGATGTCGTCAACTTTCTTTGAGGACTTGATATTCTTGAAAAAGCTTCGCATGTATAAGTAATGAATCTGTGTTTGACTCAAATGATTATGATTAATGTTTGATGAATGTCGCTTCATGCGATCGTATTCTTTTATAAACTCGTTATCAAGGTACCTCAAGGCATTTTGGATTACCTTTTGCATTTCAACCTCGCCGTTAGTGACTGACAGTTGTTTTAGATGTCCCATACCTGCAATAATATGTTGGGTAACAAATCGACTATCTGGGCCACCGTTAAACCAAGGCCATGCGCCTGAACTTTTTTGATTTTGTTTCAATTTGTTCAAGGCAATCGCTTGTTCATTTTGCATTTTATTCAAATTGAAGAGGAGAGCGATACGTTTTTTCTGCTCCATTTCCGATTGGGCATCACGTAACCATGGAGTTTCTTGAATTAAAAGGGATTTTAATTCTTGATTTTTCTCTAGGTTGCTCACCACAGCATCGGAGTTCGCCCATTGATTGAATACTTCTTGAATTCTAGGGTTACTGTTCGCAATATGCGTAGCCAAAGTATTCGCATAGTATTTGGAAAATGTTTGCTCATTGCATTCATATGGATATTCCATCAAATAGGGCAGTGCTTGCACTGCATACCAAGCAGGGTTACTCGTCATCTCTAAAGTCAGCTTATGATGCTTTAAAGTTGTCGAATTGGTCGTCTTCAATTTATCCAAAATGAAGGTCTTCGTTTGATTGCTTCGAACCCACATAGGTAAGGTTTCGGTAACCAGCTTACGATTGGTAAGTACTGGTAGCACATTCTGTTCGCCATCACTGAATTCGTCAGTTTTTGCGGTAACTATATATTGAATTGCTTGAATTCCTTCTGGAATTAACAACTTCCAGGAAATTTCTGTATTGTTAAGGGAGTCAACTTTAAACTCTTTATCTGTCAAACGGGTCATAACCGTATAATTTATTCCCGGTTTACCGATAAATGGAAATATGTTCTTACCCGAAATAGCATCTTTTAGGGAAAGCCTGGCCATACCTGACAGTGCTTTATTGGTCAGATTGGCAATTTTTGTGCTAATAACGATTTCATCACCCTCCCTTAAAAAACGCGGAGCATTCGGAATCACCATCAACTCCTTTTGGGTAACGGTCTGTAGGCTGCGGTAAGAGCTTTCCAAATTCTTGGTATGTGCCAATAGTTGTAGATTCCATTTGGTGAGTGCCTCCGGAGTGGTAAAACTAAATGATACATTACCTTCTTTATCGGTCTGCAATTGTGGAAAGAAGAATGCCGTCTCTTGAAGGTTTTTACGGATTTGTACTTCGCCTGAACCCTTATCTTCTTGATGCCCTACTTCCGATTGATCTCGTTTTAACTGATTGCCCAAGCCATCCATTTCAATCGAAATACCGCTAGCGTTACCAACAATTGATTCTTCGAGATTCATATCATCTTGCATATTCATTTCTTCAGCATCCATTGGTATCGGGGCGCCTTCTTTTCTCATCATCCGACCTCGACGGAGCTCATTTCCATAATAGTTTCTATAACCAAAATGCAGTCCAAACCAATTAAAGGAGTCAAAATTCGGATTGGTATAGCTGTACGATTCGTTGTCTTGGTACGTATTGAACGTGCCAGTCGCAAAACAACGATAAGCATTAGACCTTCTGTTAGAATAATAAGTAGGTTTCATTATCGGATTGAACCCCCAATAATGCCCCTGAAAAGAATCTAACGAAGCGTCGTACATGCTTGCTAGTAATTCCGCTGCGACCTTATCCCCTTTGGCCCCCTTGATTTTAAAAGACCAGGTCTCATCAGTTCCGGGCCGTAGTTTGTCTCTAAAAGTAATCGTTTCGATTTGTAAGTCGGTTGCGGGATAAGGTACATGTATGTTCAAGGCACCGGTCTGAAAGTAGTTATAAACAGCATAGTTATACGAAATGGCAAATCCACCTAAGTCTTCTGTGTTTACCGGTACCGTAAAGCTCTGTGAATTTTTGTTCAAACGAATAACTTTCGTGTCAACTACCTTCCTGTTCTTTTCAATAGTTACTGTAATATTCACGTCCTCGGCATTTGAAAGTAAGGTCACTTTCACTTTGTCACCAATGTCATAGCTTTCTTTATCCGTTTTAATTTGGAATAATTGATTGTCCGCTAATTTTTTGTCGTTATAACTGAACAAGGTGGTTTCTAAAACATCCTTGACCTCCTGGCCAAATTTGTCTTGAGTCTCCAATTCTAGAATGTATTTACCAGACTTCCATTTTTTGATATTTTCTAGGGAGAGTTCTTTTGATTTACTGGTATCGAAACCTGATTGCCAAACGAGCTCTCCTTTTTCCCAAGTTGAGGAGTCATGTTCATTGTTGAAAGCATCGTGCGGGAATAGTTTCTTGAATTCCTCTTTTGAAAACCCCTCGTAATCTGGTGCAGCCCACTGGCGCGGTCGCAATACATGTTCAGGTGCCTTTAACTTGTACATCTTGACCGTTCCCTTTGCAGGCACGAATTGCCCGTTGAGGTTATTGGTCGAGATGGTTAATTTATGATCCTTTATACCTTTGTCAAGGGGGTTGGCCAGCATCATATTTGCAGTTAACGTATGATAACCCACAGTGACAAAAGTGGTTGTGCTATGGGTTTCTCCATTGATATCGGTAACATCAGCCATTACCTCATAATTGAAGGTGGGTAAATTCATTTTGTCAGAACTATTGTCGGGTAGTGCTTTAAAATTTATGGAATACTTACCTGAACCATCTGTTTTGGTTTCACCGTGGGCGATTTCTTGAGGCACGATATTTCGATAGGAGTACCCCCGATAATACCATCTTGGGTAATACACCGACCGTTTTACACGATAGCTTACTTTGGCATCTGTGATATTGCTACCTGCATATGCAGTAGCTGTTCCATTTACGGTTACACTATCGTTCACTTTGTAGTTTTCCGAAACCGGCTCAAAAGAGGTTTCGAATTTCGGTCGCTTGTATTCCTCCACGGAAAAGTTTGTATACCCACTTAAATTATAGGCGTCAGAGAGCACCTGCATAGAAAACTGGCCAGTAAGCCCATTATTGGGAATGATGAATTCCCCAGAAAAAGACCCATATTGATTCGTCTTAAAATCGACTGTTTTTACCACTTGGCCATTAACATCTTTCAACTGCACAGAGACTTTGGTGTTCTCCAAAATTGAAGAAGATACTTTGAAACTTTTTAATGCGATTCCCTTGAAGTATAAGGGCTGTCCCGGTCTGTAAATGCTTCTATCGGTAAATAAAAAACAAGAATAAGACGGTTCAGTAGATGTTTGATTATAGCTCCTATGAATATAATAACCGCTGTAATATGCGGTATCCTTTTCATATGTTATGGAAATGCGTACATCGCTCCATTCTTTTTCAACCCTCTTAAAAGAAACATTCCCGGTTTTATCCGAAATGAATGTTTTACTTAATTGCTTACCATCATAATTCAACCGATAGCGAAAAATAAGTTTTGCCCCTGCAATGGGTCTTCCATTATTTCTGTCAATCACCTGGAAATCTTGATGAGTTTCCGTTTGGGTTTCCACCAGCGCCAAGTTGGTGGCCTGTACTGAGGTATAGGTAAAGGTTTTCTCTTTTGGGTCCTTGGTTTCGGCCAGGATTACATATTGACCGTTTTCCAGGGGAGGCATTGAGATTTCAGTGCTGTGTGATTGGTAATCATTTTCATTTTTTAAGGGAGCTTCCCATGATTTGGCAATCGATAGCTTCTTTATAAATGCCAGTTTCTTTTCTTGTGAATATAAATCTTCAAGTGAATCCCACTGTTTTTGTGTGATTCGATGTGCGGTCAATTCTAACCCATCATAATTTTTATAATTCACCAACAATCGAGAATTCATATTAGTTGGAATATGTCTTTCAGTAGTCAGTTGAAGACTATGAGCAAGAATTTGTGTTTTTAGAGCGCGACATTTTTTGGCCCCTCTGCTATTGGGATTTTTTTCTAGCACCTTTTCACATAGTTCAAGTGCTTCTTTCTTTTTCCACCGATGTTCTTCATTGATTTTGGGCTGATACGTGTTTCCCTGCTGATTTAGAAGCGCAGCTATCTCGTAGTTGTATAGGCTTGAAGCTGCATCTCCGTTTGCTGCAGTTGCCGCGTTTCGTAGTACATTCAGATATTGCTCGTCCTTGTTTTCGAAAGTTGCATTTTGATGAACAAAATGCAGACGTTGAATATTAACCTCAGCAAAGGTGTACGGTCTAGCGGAGGGTAAGTGCATCATTACTAATTTCTGATAGATGTAGAGTGCCTTGGCTTGCAAAGAGGTTTCATCCGTGGTGGAAATATTTAGTTGTGTGAAAGAATACCCATCGCACAATAGCTCAGGGTCATCAATTTCAAATGTATTCGCCGGTCTAGTAATGCTGTTTTCACTTGTACTATAAAAAGCAAGTGCATTTTGTGCCAAGAGATCGAAGAGGGTAGGGCGGTATTCTTCCGAGCCTTTTTGCTGATGTAAAATGATATCGAAATCAATTACCGGAGTTTGCTTTAATTCCGTTTCGTTTTCGAGGGATGCGTCAAAATGAACGGTAATCTCTTTGAAAAGGGTGGTCAAATCCCATGTTCTGAAATCGATGGAATCGACCTTTACATCGGTTTTTGTGCGATTATAAAATTGATATCTGTTTTGCTGGAAAAATTGCCAATACAGATTTGCCAAATAGCTTTCTAAAACATTCTTAGTTGGAAATTCGGCTCTTTCGATTTCTTGTTTAAACTCATTTATGATTTTTAACTGTGCATCTTCCTCCAATGTCATAGCATACTTTGAGGTATAGAGCAAGGCCTTCACGATTTGAGGCGAATTCTTCTCTTTGTTAGCCTTTTCGGAAATGGAAGTCACTACTTTTAAAGCTGATTTTGTCAAAGCATCGTTCTCGAGCTTTTCGACCTGCTTCCAAAGAACTTCAAAAGAATCATTGTTTTTTTGCGCTTGCGCCATTTGAGAAAATAAGATTATAGTCAGTAAGCTTATGATATGTTTCATTACTAAGTGATTAAGCTATATACTTCAAATAGAGCTTCTTAGGCCTGTTTAGCGTATATAATTTCAAAGTTACATGCAAAGATGTGACCAAAACCCCCTGAAAACAATGAAAAGTGAGTGAGAAGGTGTTTTGAGTTAGTGAACGTCCTTTTTGACTTTTATAATGACTTCAGCAACCCACCGTCAATTGGAATCTGTGTTCCTGTTATGAAAGCGGCATGGTCAGAGGCTAAGAAGGTTACCAAATATCCATATTCTTTGGGGTCACCAATACGTTTTAACGGTACTTTTGATTTCATATCGGCCAAGACCTCCTCTTTAGGTATACCTAATTGTTGTGCTTTCTTTGCATTAAGTTGAGCAATACGTTCCGTGTCAAAATATCCTGTTAAAACACTATTTACGGTTATATTTTTTTCGCCGACATCAGTGGCCAATGACTTTGCCCAGGTCACTAAGCTCGCTCGAATGGAATTTGAAAGGGCCAGATAAGACAAAGGTTCTTTTACCGAAATAGAAGCGACATTGATAACGCGACCCCACTCTTTATGCATCATCTTAGGTAGTGCAAGTTCTGTGGTGAACACTACGGTTTTAAAAAGGAGATTGAAGGCCTCCTGATAGTCTTCTACATTTTTTTCTACCGCACTTCCAGCGGACGGACCTTGGGTATTATTTACCAAAATATGAACCGAATTCTTTTCGAAATAGTCTAAGATCACTTTTTTGTATCTCTCATAATCAGAAAAATCTACGACCAAATATTGATGTGATTGTTCTTCGGAAGTTGATAGGCTTTCCAAAACGGATTTCAATTTTCCCTCATTTCTGGCCATTATTGTTACGCTCGCACCACTAGCCGCCAATTGTTGGGCAATTGCTTTGCCTATACCTCCAGAGCTTCCGCCCACCAGTGCTTTTTTACCTTTAAGTGAAATTTTCATATTATTTGTTTTATAAGCAATTACTTATATTCCTCTCTAACCGGACTAAAAACATCTATCAATTTGCAAGCGGTTAGGGCCTTTCCACTGTGAGGTAGGTTCGACGCTATCGGTACAATATCTCCAGAGTAATATATTTTTGTTTCTCCATCCATGGTGAATTCAAATTCTCCTTCAATAACATGCATAATCTGTTCGTGAACATGATGGTGTTCGGGAACAACAGCTCCTTCTTCCACATCCCAAAAGACAAGAGACATATTTTCCGTATGCACCAATTTTCCATGATAGCCCGGCATAATTTCTTTGGACGAAATATTTGAGAGATTAAGGTTCATTGATTTATTTTAAATACTAAGATAAATATAAACTGACGGTTTTCGATGCTAAGTTCAATCCCTATCTTTGAACCATTAAGATACACTTCATGCAAATTCATTTTATCGCGATAGGAGGTAGTGCCATGCACAATTTGGCGTTGGCACTTGAACATAAGGGCTACACTATAACCGGAAGCGACGATGTCATTTTCGAACCCTCAAAAAGTCGACTGGCTGCCAAGGGACTTTTGCCTGAACCCTTCGGATGGTTTCCTGAAAAAATACATGCTGATTTGGATGCCGTTATTTTGGGCATGCATGCCAAAGCAGATAATCCTGAGTTGTTAAAAGCCCAAGAATTGGGCGTTACTATTCATTCGTATCCTGAATTCTTATATGAACAGTCAAAAAATAAAACCCGGGTTGTCATTGGTGGTAGTCACGGCAAGACTACGATTACATCGATGATACTTCATGTACTGAATTATCATGACCATCCAGTAGATTATATGGTCGGAGCCCAATTGGAAGGTTTTGACCGAATGGTACATTTGACGAAAGAGAATGATTTTATTGTGCTAGAAGGAGATGAATATCTCTCTTCTCCTATAGATAGACGACCTAAATTTCATTTGTACCAACCTAATATTGCTTTACTTAGTGGAATAGCTTGGGACCATATCAACGTTTTTCCCACCTTCGAAAATTATGTAGAGCAATTTCAAATATTTGTGGATAGTATCGTCAAGGGGGGAAGTATTACCTATAACGAAGAGGATATTGAGGTCAAAAAGGTTGTTGATAACTCGGAAAATACTATTCGGAAGTTACCATATAAAACACCAGAGTATGTAGTTGAAGATGGTCAAACGCTTTTGGAAACCCCTGAGGGCCCCATGCCAATAGCTGTTTTCGGAAAACATAATTTAAGCAACCTTGCAGGGGCCAAATGGATATGTCAAAA
>CAZTLZ010000131.1:0-9905 GCA_964614665.1 uncultured Maribacter sp. | reverse complement strand
CAATCTGAACGTACTGTGCGGCCAACAGTACTACAACTTGACCGTGCACCCCTATACGATAACTTGTACCTTACTAACGGACGAACTGAAACTAATGGAGCACCCATTATAACAAACCCCGAACTTATCGCGGCGCAAGCCAGTGGTGACGCTGCTCTAATTAGCTCACTTCAGACGGTAGAAGGGCTTATGGCCGCACGAGATATAGAACAAATCGATGTAGCCACATATTCAGGTCTACCAGCTAAAACCAATATGAGTTTCGCATTTAACATGGAAACTCCTCTAACGGAAACTTCTGATTTTTACGCATTTGGAGATGTTGGCTACCAATATTCTGATGCTTACAGCTGTTTTTTTAGAAGAGCAGCACAATCAGACAGAACAAGTTATGATTTATTTCCGAACGGTTTCAGACCTCAAATATATAATGACCAATATAACATTTCCCTTGCTACCGGAATTACGGGTATGATCGGGGATTACGATTTTGACCTTAGCAACACCTTTGGTACCAACTGGACTAAATATGGAATGTTCAATACATGGAATGCAAGTCTAGGTCCTGGATCACCAACTGATATGGATCTTGGCACCCATAGTTTTTTACAAAACACCGTAAACCTAGACGCTTCACATTTTTATGAAGATATACTTTCTGGTTTGAATGTCGCTTTCGGTGGAGAACTCCGATTTGAAAATTATATTATTGAAGCAGGTCAAGAAGAGAGCTGGACGGCTGGAGATGCCGGTATAATTACCGCGACAGAGGACAATCAAGCACTTATTGGCCCCGATGGATTTCCTTTGGAAGATCTTGGTGGAAACCCATATGTCGACGATACCGGAAACCCATTAGTTCTTGAATATGCAGGAGTTAGCCAACAATTGGTTAAAAATTATGCTTTAAACTGCCAATGTTTTAGAGGTTTTGCACCTGAAAATGAAGGAAATAGCTGGAGGTCAGTAATGGCTGCCTATATGGACATGGAATTGGACTTTACTGAGGATTTTCTACTATCTGGTGCACTTCGAGTAGAAAATTATTCTGATTTTGGTAACGTCTTAACTGGTAAGATTGCTGGGCGGTACGCCATTGGCGATAACTTTTCTTTGAGAGGTTCTATCAGTAGTGGATTTAGAGCTCCTTCATTACAAGAACTTAATTACTCCCATAGTTTTACCTTCTTCGTAGACCTAGTCCCTTTTGATGGCACCTTATATCCAAACAGTAGTTCAGCTGCAAGAGCAATCGGAATAGGAGCTTTAACGGAAGAAAGGTCTAGAAACTATAGTTTAGGGTTTACCTCGAAAATCGGAAAATTCGATATTACCGTAGATGCGTACAAAATTGACATTTTCGACAGAATTTTTACCACGGGTAATTTTGATTCCGGACAAGCTCCTGTATTAGACCCAATCATTGGAAGTGGTTTGGCTAGCTTTAGAATTAATGGTGGAGACATTAGTACAAAAGGTATAGAAGCAGTGGTGAATTACAATACTAATTTAGGGGCAGGCAGACTTGGACTGGTTTTAGCCGGGACTTTCAGGGAGAATAAGTTTGAAGGAGCCAACGTACCTAATTTAAATACAACGCTAACCGATGAGGAATTGGAAGAAAACTATGTGAGCCGGGGCCTTATAGGACAATTTGAAACAGGTACTCCAAGCGCAAAAGTAATTGGCACTCTCAATTATTCAGTTGGTAAATTTTCAGCTATGTTAAGAGGTACTCGGTATGGTTCAGTTCAAACCAGAGACACTAGAATTCGAACTTTAGTACCAGAAGGAACCCAAGGTTATGCCGATCAATGGTTCTCTCCTGAATTCACTACGGACATAGGTGTTACTTATAAATTCAACGACGCCTTAAGTTTAACTGTTGGAGGCAACAATATCTTTAATGAATACCCAGAAATATTGAGGTATGAATTAAGAGGATTCAACCTTTATTCAAATTACCAGCAAGGTTCTGCAGGCTCATATTACTTTGGCAGACTAACCCTTACGCTGTAATGAATTCAAATAACAATAAAGAAGAAGATTATGAAAACATATAAAACTATTCTCTTAATTTTTACAATTGCACTAACGGTTTTGTCCTGTGAGCAGGAAAGACTAGAGCCGGTATTAACTACAGCAGATGGCGGGGGTACTTTAAACACCTACATGGCCTATACTCTTGAATCGACAGACCCCATGGGATCAAATGTCTTTGGCCGGGTGGTATTTTACAAAACCACATTGAATCAAACATTAGTTCAAATTTCATTATATAACACGGTAGATGGTTTGATGCATCCTGCGCTCATTCTGGATGGTGCCTCAGGAACGGGAACAACCACAGCCATCACATTGGACAATGTTGATGGTACTTCAGGAGAATTCTCTTCAAGCAAGTTTTTTGTGATTACTGATGAAACTTATTACGATTCTCTGATGATGTTGGATGGTCATGTAAACATCTACCTGAGTCCAACTGACAATACGATAGTTGCTACTGGTAATATCGGGCTGAATGCCGATCCAGTAGAATCGAATTAAACTTTTAACTTAAATATATCAATATGAAAACAACAGTAAACAGGCGAGATTGGCTCAAAAGAGGAGTCCTCTCAGCTGCCGGAGTAATGGCCGCACCTTATTTGACGTACGGTGCCTTTAGTGACAAACCTTTAACCATAGATGCGGAAGGCAACCTGCCTTATACTCCTTTCTTTAAAGAGTATTTGCCCTATGAAGTTGACAAACCGGTAGAGTTATTGGCAAAATTAAATGCCAATGAAAATCCGTACGGACCTTCTCCAATGGCAGTAGAAGCCATCAAAAAGTATGCTGGTAAGGGTAATCGCTATGCGTGGAAAGAGCTTTATCAACTTATGGATAAAATAGCCTTGAAAGAAAATGTCAAGCAAGAAAATATAATGATGGGACCAGGTTCTTCAGACTTATTGGAGAAAACAGCCATGGTACTCTTCCAGAAAGGCGGAAACATAGTTTCTGCGGACCCCGCATATATGTCATTGATTAAAGTGGCTCAAGCGACTGGAGCCACATGGAAAGCCGTACCACTAAAAAAGGATTGGTCTCATGATTTGGCCGGTATGGAGGCTGCAATTGATTCAGAAACAAAACTGGTTTATATCTGCAACCCGAACAATCCTACTGCAAGTATGACAGATCATACCGAACTTGTAGATTTTTGCAGACGTGTGTCCGATAAAGTTCCAGTTTTTATTGATGAAGCCTATATGGGCTTTCTAGCGGATGGCGACAAAAAAAGTATGGTATCCTTGATTAATGAAGGAAAGAATGTAATTATCGCACGTACTTTTTCAAAAATCCAAGGTATGGCAGGTATTCGCGTTGGTTATGTGGTAGCACAAATTTCAACCTTGGACACTATACAGAAAATAACTCGAGGAGGTATGGGCATTTCATTACCATCCGTTCATGCAGCAATGGCCAGTATGGATGATGTTGCCTTTCAAGAGAAATCTAGAACCCTAAATAAGGAGTGCAGGGAGTATGTTTATGAAAACCTAACAAGAATGGGGTTTGAATATATCCCATCATCAACCAGTTTTATCATTTTTCCGATCAAAATGGAAGGCAAAGCGTTTTTAGAAAAAATGACGGCGCAAAAAGTTGGTGTTAGAGCTTTTGATATTATGGGCAAAAATTGGTGTCGCGTAAGTATGGGTACTATGGAAGAGATGAAACTTTTCACAGCTGCCCTAGAAAAAGTATTGGTTTAATTTAAGTTGAGTAACCCTCAGAGTTGGATTGCTAGTACGTCCCAATTCAAGACTTCTGGCCACCAACTCTGAATCTGGGTTTCATCTACTTCAAAGCTTCCTAAATAAATGTAAAACCTATAAGAATTAACTCTATGAATTTTGCGCTTCAAAGCACGATAGAACTATTATTGATAATTAGCTTGGGTCTACTATTGCAAAAGAAATTGGCCAAGCAAGACTTAAAAGGTGTCAAAACGATCATTTTGAGCGTAGCCTTACCGGCAGTTATTTTCGTAGCTCTTCTTAAAATTAAATTGGAAAGTTCCTTGCTTATATTTCCAGCTCTGGCACTTTTATTCAATCTAATAATGCTTCTGGTAACTAAATACTTTTTAAGTGCTTCGTTTAAAAAAAACAAATCGAAAAGGAGAACGGCCATGATGCTTATGCCTTCCTTGGCTCCAGGACTATCCTGTTTCCCTTTTTTAGTGGTATACCTTGGTGATGATTCATTAGCGTTAGGAGCCTTAGCCGATGTTGGCAATAAAATATTTGGCCTCATATTACTATATATGCTTGCTATGCATTGGTATCATTTGCGCGCAGCAAAAAACCTAAAAGCTTCAACGAGCAGTAAACTTCGCAGTCTGGCTATTGTTTTATTGAAGGAACCTATCAATATGGTAATCATTGTTGGGCTTCTGCTTCTGGCTCTAGGTCTCAATATGGAATCACTGCCCGTTTTCCTTCAAAATACTATTCAAAAGTTAAAAATCTTAATGACACCTTTAGTATTGCTTTTCATAGGAATGGCGGTGCGTATCAAATTAGGTGAATTCGGCGTCATCTTATCCCTTTTAACTAGACGAGCAGGTATTACTTTCTGCCTTTCGTCAATTGCAATTTTTCTTCTGCCAGCACTAACGCCAGCGCTCATTTTATTATTAGTTGTTTTCCCCCAAAGTGCCTGTAGCTTTTGGCCATTTGCACATATGAGTGCGGTAAACACCTTAGAAGAAAGAGATGAACAGAAGAAACCAACTTTTGATATTAATTTTGCCGTAAATATTCTCGCTTGTTCACTGCCATTTTCGACCATCTTGATTATTACCGTTTTCTCTTTAAGTGAATTCTTGATGAATCCAATGGTACTAATGATTACTGGAATTTCCATGACAACGATATCGTTTTTACCTTACCTAGTCAGCAATCTTAAGAAGATCAAAAAAACGAAAAAATCTTTGAACTATACCAACAACTAGGCTTGCATACCCATTCTCAGTCATCTGAGAATCGATAGGATTTGTTTTTAAGATTCCCATTTTAATACTGTTTGAATTAAAAGACCTCTGAACTAAGTTCAGAGGTCTTTTTCGCTAATTCAAATAAAATAGAGTCTTCTACAACTCTCAGTTTCTTACTTCCAATGGTATGCGATAAACAATTCCTTGTTCAAATGCCCCCTTGGTCAACTTTTGGAAATCAATATTGGTTCTTATAAAACTTTCCAGAGCTTCACTTTCTGTCTCAATAGAAAGTATTCGTAAAAAATTACCATGGTCAACCGCAACACGAACCTCAGCTTTGGTACCACGAATTTCATTGGGAATAGTGTTCCTATCCAACATGTTATGCACTTGACTTATAATCGCTTTATTAGGCGTTGGTTTTTTTTCTTCAGGAGTCGCCGCATAAGAACTAAAAATGCTTAAAATTAGCATTAAAGACAGTGAAAGTATCCGATTCTTCATGATTACACTTTTTTAATTAACAATACATATATTAAAGATATCGCAAAATATGTTTAACATATTATATATTTAATAAATTTTAACACACATATATACGAATAGTCAAATTGTGATATAAAAACTACCGAATCGTCAGCTTTTTTAAGACGATAAAAAAAATTATACCCACAATGTATCGCACAGATCGCTTTTGGAAAGGATACTGGAATGGATTACGTTTTTACAAATTTTTTGATTCCTTTGCGTATTACACTTGTAGGTATAAAAAAAGGTCGTTTTAAAAACGACCTTTTATAGAAGTATGTAATAATATTCTAAGATTTAAACCAAAACCTCTTTTACCTTGTCAGCCGCTTCTTGAAATTGTACAGCTGAGTGCACTGCCAAGCCTGAGTTATCAATAATTTCTTTGGCTATTTCTGCGTTAGTTCCTTGTAAACGAACTATGATGGGAACCTTTATGGCATCGCCCATATTCTTATACGCTTCTACAATACCATTTGCAACACGATCACAACGAACAATACCACCGAAAATATTTACAAGAATTGCTTTTACACCCTCATCTTTTAAAATGATACGAAAAGCTTCTTCAACTCTTTTTGCATCTGCAGTACCTCCAACATCTAAGAAGTTAGCAGGTTCACCTCCAGCCATTTTGATTAAATCCATGGTGGCCATTGCCAATCCTGCGCCATTAACCATGCAACCTACATTTCCGTCCAAATCAACATAGTTCAACCCTAATGCCCCAGCCTCAACTTCAATAGGATTTTCTTCACGCAAATCACGCATTTCCGCATACTGCTTTCTTCGGTACAATGCATTGTCATCGATAGATACTTTAGCGTCAACCGCCATAATCTTATCATCTGACGTTTTCAGTACCGGGTTTATTTCAAACATGCTAGAATCACTTTCAACATAAGCCTTGTACAATGAGGAAACGAACTTTGTCATCTCCTTAAAGGCAGTACCCGAAAGACCTAAATTAAAAGAGACCTTTCTGGCCTGAAAAGGCAAAAGGCCTGTTGCAGGATCAATCTCCTCGGTAAAAATCAAATGAGGTGTTTTTTCAGCTACTTCTTCGATATCCATGCCGCCTTCGGTAGAATACATAATCATGTTCCTTCCTGTTCCGCGGTTCAATAGAACCGACATATAAAACTCACTTGTCTCACTATCCCCTGGGTAATACACATCTTCGGCAATAAGTACCTGATGCACTTTCTTACCGGTTGCGGAAGTTTGAGGCGTAATCAGGTTCATTCCGATAATCTGCCCAGCAATTTCTTCAACTTCCTTCAGGTTTTTAGCCAATTTAACACCGCCACCTTTGCCTCGGCCTCCTGCATGGACCTGAGCTTTTATAACATGCCATCCAGTTCCTGTTTCTGCGGTCAACTGTTTTGCAGCATCTACAGCTTCCTTGGCATTATGGGCAACAATACCGCGCTGAATGCGCACACCAAAACTTGCTAATATTTCTTTTCCTTGGTATTCGTGAAGATTCATATGTTAAGGGGTATATCAGATTCGGGAGCAAAAATAAGTAATAGTTAGCAGTTTCCACCAACCTTTGATACTTAAAGTTAAGCCACAACCCAATCCCGAAAGAATCCGATTAGTTGAACACTTGGAAGACCTAAAATGGTTGGTTAAATTTTAAACTCATCAAAATCCAAAGGGTCGAAATTTTTGAAATCGCCATTGAGTTTGATGGTGAGTTTAGTTCGGTCGATTTCTTTCAAAACAGAGATTGTTGTCACAAGATGATTTTTTATGAAAATCAGACGCTCGCTTTCTTTGGCTAGCTGTAATAATTCGTACTCCTGTTCAAAAGAGAGTCCCATCTTATGGGCCAACACGAAGCTACTATATTTTTCAACCGGTATCTGGGTATAAGGAACCCCCATAAGCTCATAGAGCTCTTCAATTTTATCGAGAACAAAGCGTTTGGTCTTGTCATCACCATCCATATCATTATCGAGGAACTCAACATCCCCTCCGGCATAAAGTTTGCCTTCCATTTGCGTTTCAAAATTAACTAGCTTGAACACTTGACGCGCCACGCAAGTGACATCCATTTCACCATTGTTATAGGTATTTGCCACTTCCACCAGCTGCACTTCAACACCATAATGAATACTATCATAAATATAAACGGGAATACCAAAGGTGGCGGCTTCATTTCTACAATCCCATATCAGCTGCTTATATCGTTCCTCAAAAATATGTAGGGGTACGGTCTCTCCTGGAAAGAAAATAGACTGTAAAGGAAACAATGGTAATTTCATCTTTTTATATTTATTATCTATTTAAAGGTCAAATCTAATTCACCCTTCAACACCTTAGGGGTGTGTTTAAAAATTTTGCGTTCACTTCTTGAACTCCGATTTCAGATAAAAATACAATTCGATTGCGGTTGTCACAAATTCTATTATTGTTTTATTTATAACATATTGTTGTATATTTCATGTTTCATCATTTTTTTTTTGTGAACACATATAAGTAAATTAGATTTGATAAAAATTCAGATGGCCATGAAGCATACTGACCTGCTCAAAATCGCAAAAACGTACGGAGACCCTGTCTACGTTTATGATACGGAAAAAATAATCTCACAATTCAATCGATTGACCTCAGCATTCAGTGATGTTAAGAAATTGAAATTAAATTATGCTGCAAAAGCACTATCCAACATCGCCATCTTAAAACTAATGAATAGTTTGGGTAGCGGTTTAGATACTGTTTCCATTCAAGAAGTACAACTAGGGCTTTTGGCAGGTTTCAAGCCAGAATCTATCATATTTACACCTAACGGCGTTTCTCTTGAAGAAATTGAGGAGGCCGCGAAATTAGGTGTTCGCATTAATATTGATAATCTTTCGATATTGGAGCAGTTCGGAAGCAAACATCCTGACATTCCCGTCTGTATTCGTATCAATCCACACGTGATGGCAGGTGGAAATTCAAACATTTCTGTTGGGCATATCGACTCGAAGTTCGGAATTAGTATACATCAGATTCCTCATTTACTTCGAATTGTCGATTTGACAAAAATGAATATCAACGGTATTCACATGCACACGGGCAGTGATATTTTGGATATTGATGTCTTTTTATATGCCTCGGAAATACTTTTCGAAACGGCGAAGAATTTTAAAAACCTTGATTTTATTGATTTCGGAAGTGGATTCAAAGTACCATATAAAGAAGGGGATATTGAAACTAATATTGAAGAACTAGGAAAAAAATTATCTTCTCGATTTAATGACTTTTGTTCCGCTTATGGAAAGGAACTGACTTTAGCCTTCGAACCTGGTAAGTTTTTGGTTAGTGAGGCTGGTAAGTTTTTGGCTAAGGTTAATGTTGTAAAGCAAACTACCTCTACTGTTTTTGCAAGTATCGATTCAGGATTTAATCATTTGATACGACCTATGCTTTATGGAGCTTCGCATAAAATCGAAAACATATCGAATCCTCAGGGTCGTGAACGATTTTATTCCGTAGTGGGCTATATCTGTGAGACGGATACATTTGCCAGTAACCGCCGAATTAATGAAATTTCAGAAGGAGATATTCTTTGTTTTAATAATGCAGGAGCGTATTGCTTTACAATGGCGAGTAACTACAATTCGAGATTCAGACCGCCAGAGGTACTGTGGCACAAGGGCAAGGCCATCTTGATTCGGGAAAGGGAAAATTTTGACGACCTTCTTAAAAACCAAGTCGATATTAAAGATTTGTTCGTACCCAAAAAGGAAAAGTTGCCCGTGAAATAAAGACTGTGAAAATTCGTTAGTTTTGGTATAGTTGTTGGACTAATCCACAAAACCGCTTCAATGAAATCACCTGGCTTAAATCTTTCAAAAATATTTCTCTCATTATTTGTGGGATTGATTACTCTTTCTGCACAGGCCCAAGAGGTAACTTGGTTGTCTTGGGATGAAGCCGCAACCTTGGCTGAAAAAGACCATAATCCAAAGAAAATATTCGTCGATGTTTACACCGATTGGTGTGGCTGGTGTAAAAAAATGGACAAAGACACCTTTCAGAACACTGAAGTTGCGGCCTATATGGAAGAGAACTTCTATATGGTAAAACTAGACGGCGAAGGGAAGGAACCTATTGAATTCAAAGGGAAAACCTATAAATTTGTTCCACAAGGACGTAAAGGATATCACGAGTTCGCAGCAGCTCTTATGCAAGGCAAATTAAGTTATCCGACTACTATCTTTCTAGATGAGGAAATGAACATGCTCTCGCCCGTTCCGGGGTACCAAAAACCAGAGCCTTTCCTGAACATCGCCAAGTATTTTGGAGATGATATTTATTTGGAAAAGGATTGGAAGACCTACACAGGTAAAGGAAAATAGATTTCTTAGTTCCGTAAAAATGTTCTCACTAG
>CAZTLZ010000130.1:0-9909 GCA_964614665.1 uncultured Maribacter sp. | reverse complement strand
TTATCATCCTTACGTTTACACAAAAAAAATCTAGGAACTTGTTGAATAATCTTTTATTGGATTAGATAAAAAGGTGATTCAAAAACAACAATGTCATTTCGAGAACTCTAATTTCACAAGAATTTTAAAAAGTAAAAGTCCGGGAACCACCCCGGACTTTTCATCAAAATCAAAAAACCAACCTAAACACATAAACTTATATAATCTTTCAGCACAGCTTAGAACAAATTCAATATTAAGGCTGAAATCAAAATCAATTTCATAGCAATTTGTATATGAAACAATGCATCTGCAATAAACCCTACCTTACTTTCTGATTTTTTTTAATCACTTCGATTTTCTAAACCATAAAGCAAGTTTAAAAAAACCTTACACCCTCTTTTTTAGACAGTTAAACGTATATGTTCCAAACATGAAAAGGCATATATGATCGATTAAATGCAGCACCCCTACAGATTATAGAACTTTTTGGAGTCTTATCGACTTTCTTGTAGCTTTTTACTTACTTAAAAGAAACCTATCTAAATTTATACCATAGGAACCCAAATCGATTGAACCATGAAAAATTCAAATTTTCAACAGACTACGCCAGAGCATTCGTTAGAAAATTCTTTTAGCAGATCATTACTAAATCTATTTGAATCTCAAGACCTGAGCATAAAAGTTCAAACTGATGAGCTTTAAGCAAAAGACAATGATTTAAAATATAAATTACAATACCCAATCTAATTCTTAACCAGATGATTAGAAAAACACGTTACTCTCCAAATTTGAAAATCTATCAAATTAATCTTAAGTTGATATTGCTAGCAATGCTCTTACTAATAATGGGGCCTACGGGTAGCCTATTAGTTCTCTAAACAGCACATTAAATAGTACCAATCAAAACCAATGTTAAAAGGATGTATTCAAAAGGTTGTGCTTTTTTGCCCCTCTTTTGAAATGCAAATTAATCCTGCTAAATCTTTTGACGTATTGATAATAAACTTGGGACTAAAATATTGCTAGTCATCGGTAAGAATACTGAATTGTAAATCGAGTGGATTCAATGCATCCAATAATTCAGGGATTAAATCCCCACCTTTTTCCAGAAATAATTCAGAGAAATTTTGATTTCTTTCTTGCAGTGATTGCCCGGGAAATAGTTCATTTTGAATTTCGGTCATTCGGTTAACATGATCCTTAAGTTTTCGTTTCTGCGCCTTGAGCAAACGTTTTTCAAGTTGGTCTAATCCCTTTTTCTGCTTGACCTCTTGAGCCTTTACAGCACCTAAAAAAGAAGCATCAGTTTGTTCCGCCAAATCATACATTGCTTTGAACTGTTCTTCAAGCAAGTACTTTTGAGGTGAGAAGTCGATATCGACATTCGAGATTTCCCTTATTTTCTTGTTGATGAAACTGTTTTGGTTTAGGAAAAGGTCTGATGTAGACAGATTCATTTTTTTTAGTTTATCATGTTGTTTGCCAGAAATCACCAAAGCAGAATTACGCAACAACAATATCGGAAACGGCACTTGCATAGCCTCGAACATCGCCTTTAATTCTAACCAGTAGGCAATTTCACCCCCTCCACCGATATAACATAGATTAGGTAAAATGACTTCTTGATAAAGAGGCCTTGCGATTACATTGGGAGAAAAACGCTGCGGAAACTCTTCAAGCTCTTTGAGAAGTTCACTTTTACTCCATGAAATATCAGTATCGTTTACGGCGTAGCCTTCACCTTTTTTTACAACTCGTTCTCGAATACCAGAGGTCAAATAAAAATAATTGATCTCACGTGGGTTGACCTGAATACCATAGGCATCGGAGACCTTCTTCAAAGCACCTATTGATTCTGATACTTTGGCAAACGGAACTTCGTCAAAAATGTCTTTCTTCACATAGGGGGTCAATAGACCTTTTAAGGCATCATCATCTCCATCGATAATTACAAGCCCGTACGCTGCAAAAAGTTCATTCGCCAGATAACGAGTGGCTTCCGTCAAAGTCTCATGCTCTAAATAGGCCTTGGTGAAGAGTTCTTTCAGCTCTCTGGCATTTTCATTATTTCCTAAACCGGCCGCAAAAGTTTCGAAAACTTCCTTTAGACCATCTGTGGTCAAATGACCTACCGCACCCGAGGCCGACCTGTTCCATTGTAGTTTTCTTCCCCCGAAATTAAAGTAATTGATCTCATCAAAATCATGATCTTCGGTCGCCATCCAATAAACGGGCACAAAATTATATTTAGGATATTCCTTTTTTAAGGTTTTCGTCAAATTTATGGTAGAAATGATCTTGTACAAGAAATATAGTGGTCCCGTAAAAAGATTGAGTTGATGCCCTGTAGCCACCGTAAACGTAATAGGCTCTTTCAACTGCTTGATATGGTCTTGGGTTTCTTTGGAAGTAGAGAAACCTTTGTATTGATTTTGTAGTGATTGGTATAGTACTTCGCGATTCTCATCAGGAAAACTTTTTGCCTTCTCTTCAATTTGATCCGCAAAATTTTTCAAGTTCGGAAATCGGTTATAGAAAGGTTTTAATTCCTCTTTTTCATCTAAATAATCACAAATCAATTTAGAAAAGTAACCGGTCTTCTTGAATGGCAAACAGTCTACATCCATAGTACAATTTAAAATCGCGTAAATATAAAACTCTTCATTTTTAGTCGCCTTAAAAATAAGTTAATTACTTCATCCTAGAAATTGGGTAGATCATAGATCATTCATAGTGCTTTCTACATAATTCAGTAGATTTGAGATTAGGTCAAAATGAAACGCTATATGAAAAAATCAGTACTGTTATTCGTTCTTTTGCTCTCTTTCAATGCCTTTACACAGGAGATAAAATCACCATCAGAATTTTTAGGTTATGAACTGGGTACACAATTTACCCGACACCACGAAGTTGTCGATTATTATCAATACCTGGCGGAAGTAGCCCCTGACCGTGTTCAATTGAACCAATACGGTAAAACCAACGAACGTCGCCCTTTATTGTTGGCCTATATCAGTTCAGCCGAGAATATAAAAAATCTTGAAAATATTCGGGCAGAACATCTAAAGAATACTATTGGCGAGGGTAATGGTTCAAAAGCTATTGTATGGTTGAGCTACAATGTGCATGGTAACGAAAGTGTAAGTACCGAGGCATCAATGCAAACTGCATATGAGTTACTTACTGAAAAAGCCGAATTTCTGGAGAACACAGTGGTATTGGTTGACCCTTGTATCAACCCCGACGGTCGTGATCGTTATGTCAATTGGTATAACGAGACCAAAAATACCCCGCACAATGTAGACCCCAACAGTAAAGAACATCACGAGGGTTGGCTCACTGGCCGAGCCAATCATTACATGTTCGATTTGAATCGCGATTGGGCGTGGTTGACCCAGGTGGAGAGTCAACAACGTTTAAAATTTTTCAACAAGTGGTTGCCTCATGTACACGTTGATTTTCATGAACAGGGTGTTGATAATCCCTATTTTTTTGCGCCTGCGGCCGAACCCTATCATGAAGTCGTTACCAATTTTCAACGCGATTTTCAAAAAACCATAGGAAAGAACCATGCAAAGTATTTCGATGCTAACGGTTGGTTCTACTTTACTAAAGAGGCTTTTGATTTGCTATATCCCAGCTATGGAGATACCTACCCTACCTACAATGGGGGCATTGGCATGACCTACGAACAAGGTGGTAGCGGAAGGGCAGGATTGGGAATAATCACCAGCATCGGAGATACATTGACCTTGAAGGACAGAATTGCGCATCACCACACAACAGGACTTTCAACAGTAGAAGTCGCTTCAAAGAACGCTCAAAAACTGAACAACGAATTCAAGAAATTCTACACCAATAAAAACTATACTTATAAAAGTTATGTCTTGAACGGTGAGCAAGACAAAATTAATGCGCTTACCAAATTGCTAGACCAACATGAAATAAAATACCAAGCTGGAAAAGATGAGACAGTTAGAGGTTTCAGCTATAAAACCGGTAAGCAAGGTAACATGAAAACTTCGGCCAATAGTTTGATCGTGCCAAGCAATCAACCAAAAGGAACGTTGGTAAAAGTACTTTTCGAACCCAATGCTAAATTGAGTGATTCGGTGACCTATGACATTACTGCTTGGTCATTACCACATGCCTACGGCCTAGATGCCTTGGCAACAACTACAACGGTTTCAGGTATCGACTTTACCATGAAAGAAGTAACACCCACAAAATTGAGTGCTGATGCCTACGCCTTTATTACGGATTGGAACAGTATGAACGACGCGCGATTTTTAGCTGAACTAATACAAGAAGAAATTCGGGTACGTTATAATTACAAACCTTTCTCCCTCGACGGAAAAAATTACAAACGCGGTACGTTGATCATTGCCCGTGGCGATAATAAAAACCACAAAGACTTTCTAGGTGCCTTACAAAAGGTTGCCGTCAAGCATAAAAAGGCCTTAACCCCGACTTTAACCGGTTTTGTAGACAGCGGTAAGGATTTTGGCTCGGGTTGGGTGCAGATGATCGATGATGTGAAGGTAGCTATACTTTCGGGCGGCCCTACGTCTACCTATCGTTTTGGCGAAATCTGGCATTTTTTCGAACAGCAATTGCAGTATCCATTTGCAGTAATAGATGCCAATTATATGAATCGCGTTGATCTATCAACCTATGATGTTTTGATCTTACCAGGCGGATGGAACTATAAAGACTTTATTAAAGAAGACCATTTGAAAGAGCTCAAAGTTTGGGTACGTAATGGTGGTAAGCTCATCGCCATGGGCGGATCCATAAGTGCCATTTCGGGCGAAAAAGGTTTTGGCCTGAAAAAAAAGGAAATCAAGAAAGACAGCAGTAATTCAATGCGCCCCTATGATGGCTCTGAACGAGAACGCATCAAGAATGCCATCACTGGGGCCATTTTCAAGACCAAGGTCGACAATACACATCCTTTAGCCTTTGGGTATGATAGCAGCTATTTTACGCTAAAATTAGGCAATGACGCCTTTGAGTATATGAGCGAGGGCAATGTGGTGTATTTGGAAGAAAACCAAAACAAACCTGTTTCAGGTTTTGCTGGTAGCACTGCGCAAAAGAACATTGATAAGACCTTGGTTTTCGGTGTAGAAGACTTTGGTCGTGGTAGTGTCGTTTATATGGTTGACAACCCGCTGTTCAGAGGTTTTTGGGAAAACGGAAAACTCTTTTTCGCCAATGCGTTGTTTATGGTAGATTAGACCTACAAGATTCTTCACCAAGCTAAGAAATCATGAAAAAAGTACTTCGACCAATACCCAATGGTACGTTCGGACAGATTTAGGTCGGCTACCGCACATTGTCCGAAACTGAATAAGCAGAATCTTTACTGGCGGTCTATTAGAGCTCCAATATACCTTGAATATCCGGTTTAAAGTAGTTTGGACCTTTTAGGACCTTACCGTCTTCACGATATATTGGCTTTCCGTCGGCACCTAACTTACTCATATTGCTTTCTTGTATCTCTTCGAAGACCTCTTCAATTTTATGTTGCATGCCGTGTTCCAAGATGGTTCCACAAAGAATATAAAGCATATCTCCTAAGGCATCCGCAACCTCGACCAGATCATTATTCTGTGCGGCCTCCAGATATTCCTTATTTTCTTCATCCATTAAATTGAAACGAAGATTGTTTTTACGATCACCTAAATTGGCTTTCATTGTTTCCGAAACACCTAGACCAAATGAGGTATGAAACAACCGAACAGCTTCTATCTTACTTTTCATTATAATTTGTTTTCGATTAGCTTTGCGTAAAAATAGAAAATATGTTCAGCAACGGACAATTAGTTTTTGCAACCCTATTCATTATCGTTTTTGGCATAATCGTCTTTTATTCTTACAAAAAAGACAAAAAATTACATCTAAAAAACTATCAAGGCGTCAAATGGGTAGGCATTTCCTTCCTAATATTCTTGTTTATACTCTTCTGCATTAAGTATTTACTTAAAAAATAACACATTTTTTGAGAGTATCATAAAAACGCAATCGTGGAGAACAATTTTGCATTTTGTCACGTATAATATACCAAACATCGTAATTTTGCGTTGTTTATCGTATAAGGGGCAATAAAATGATTACATTTTTTACAATTCTTTTCATCATAGTCGGAGTAAATGCCGTAATGCTGTTCATAAATTTTAACAGTATTGGGCAAAAAAAGAAGCTTTCTACAGATAGTTCTGCAACAGCTGCTTCAGAAGTTTACCCAATCGATTTGATTTCTTCAAAATATAAAAAAGCAGTATAGTTTCATCAATTTGAACCTATTGTTTAATTATAGATTATATAAGTCTGCCCGAGGATAGCTATAGTTTTTCCATTTTCTTTTCTATTACACGTAAGTATTGTTATGGTGCATTTCATACCTTTGAGTATGCGGCAACTACTACTTGTTTTTTTAGGAGGAGGTCTAGGTAGTATTCTGAGGTATATCATCTCTAAGAACCTCAACCCCTATTTTCAATACTTTTTTTTAGGTACTTTCTTGGTAAATATCGTTGGCTGCCTTCTTATAGGCTTAATTTTAGGTCTAACTTTCAAAAGTAACTACCTCACTGAGAATCAAATTCTGCTTTTAGGAACGGGCTTTTGCGGTGGTTTTACCACCTTCTCAACTTTTGCCTTTGAAAAACACTCTCTTTTAAGCGAAGGGCAACTTTTTCATTTCTCTGTTTATACAATTGCTAGCATTGTGGTTGGCATTACTGCCATAGCAATAGGCCTGTGGCTGTCCAAATTGTTATAATTCTTTCCATAAGTCATTATTTTTCATTTTTTTTAACAAAACCCTTCTCTTCTATTGCTTTTTTGAACAATTCTTAGAAAAATATTAAAAACAATACTATTTCTTCAAAAAAACACCTTCATAAGAACTAATAGACTGTACAAATTATCATTTTTTTAAAGTTTTTTTTAAATACCCCTAAAATAATAGGGTATAATTTTTCATAAACATAAAAATTATACAATGACCCCTATTTTTTTTAGGGTGTTAATTATTTTCACATACATTTGACGCAATAAATAACAAAATTTCGGGCATCAGTAATGTAATTTGAAATAGATGGTCTATCTCTCCATTACCAGACCCACAACCAATTAAACCTAATTAAATAGTAACACAATGAAACAAGTAGAGGCGATTATCAGAAAATCAAAATTTGATGAAGTCAAGAAAGCACTTCATACCATCGAGGTAAACTTTTTTACTTACTGGGATGTAACAGGAGTCGGCAATGAGAAACAAGGTCATGTCTATAGGGGTATCTCCTATAGTACTTCGGACATTCAGCGTCGATATCTTTCCTTAGTGATTTCAGATGAATTTTTGGAAAAAACCGTCAATTGCATTTTAGAAACGGCATATACCGGAAATGTAGGTGATGGTAAAGTATTCGTTTCCGAAGTATTGGAAGCTTATAGAATACGAACCAAAGAAAGCGGTCAAGCCGGAATTAACTAAACAACAACCCACTAAACTTTTAAACAAATGGACACAGGATTATTTACAGCAAATAACGTATGGATGATGTTGGCTACCGCATTGGTATTCTTCATGCATACAGGTTTCGCCTTTTTAGAAATAGGATTAACAAGGCAAAAGAATACGATCAATATTTTATTCAAGAACATTTTTATAATTACCATAGGTCTCCTACTTTATTATGCATGGGGATTCAATATGATGTACCCTGGCTTTGAGGAAGGTTCAGCTGGAATTTTTGATTTCGCAGGTTTTGGAATCGGAGCTCCTGAAAATGGAATGACTCCTGAATATGCGGATGGCGGTTACACTTGGTGGACAGACTTCTTGTTTCAAGGAATGTTCGCAGCTACTGCAGCTACTATTGTTTCAGGAGCAGTTGCTGAACGCATGAAAATTGGGGCCTTTATGATTTTCACCATATTCTATGTTGGGTTCGTATATCCAATAGTAGGTGCTTGGAAATGGGGAGGTGGATTTTTAGATTCATGGGGCTTCTATGATTTCGCAGGATCTACACTTGTACATTCTGTAGGAGGCTGGGCCGCATTGGTAGCTATCGCCTTATTAGGTGCTCGTGTAGGAAAGTTTGGCGAAGATGGTAAGGCCAAAGCGATTCCTGGCCACAGTATACCGCTTGCAACTGCAGGTGTTTTGATCCTATGGTTGGGCTGGTTCGGTTTCAATGGAGGTTCCGTTTTATCTGCTGATCCAGAATTAACTTCTCTAGTATTGGTTACTACATGTTTATCTGCAGCAGCTGGTGGGGTAGCCGCTATGGCCCTTTCATTCATTTTATATAAGAATCTAGATTTGACCATGTTCTTAAACGGAATCTTGGGAGGCTTAGTTGGAATTACCGCCGGTGCTGATTTGATGTCACCAAATGAAGCTATCATCATTGGTCTATTTGCAGGCATAATTATCGTATTAGGAGTAGCACTTGTTGATAAACTGAAATTAGATGATCCTGTTGGTGCAGTAGCGGTTCACCTGATTTGCGGTATCTGGGGCACCCTAGCAGTGGGCATTTTTGGTTCTATGGCTAGCGGAGCTCAATTCATGACACAATTATATGGTGTCTTGATTATCGGTGCTTTTTGCATAGTAACCTCAGGAATCATATTAGGCGCATTGAAAGCAATCATGGGTCTTCGAGTTTCGAGAGAAGAAGAAATAGAAGGTCTTGATCTTCATGAGCATGGCATGGACGCCTACCCTGACTTTGTTAATGACTAATTAAAGTAAAGGCAAACGGAGCGTTTTGCAGAACGCTCCGTTTTAAAACACTAACACAAAATCAAATCTTAAAAACCCGTCGCAGGGAAATCTAAACTCAAGAATTATGAAAGCGATTATTAATACAAATTACTTAAAAAATACTTTTCTTCTAGCCTTTTTACTTTTTGCAACAAGCAGCATTATTGCACAGGAGGAAGAAGAAACAAAACCGGTTCTGAAATTCAGCGGTTCGGTTGACGCTTATTATAGAACAAATTTCTCCGACGCGCCAACTTATGATGCTGCCGGCGACATCGTAGCTAGTACTCCGGATCCTGGTACTGCATTTGCAAATCAAACTGGTTTTGCGTTAGGCATGGGTAACTTAATTGCTAGTTATGAAGGAAGCAAAGTTGGGGCCGTACTTGATTTGGTCGTAGGACCAAGAGGTGCTGGAGCGACTTTTAGTAACGATATCGTAGATGGAATCGTTAATCAAGCCTATGTTTACTGGAACGTATCTGACGGCACCACGTTGACCATCGGCCGCTTCAATACATTCTTAGGTTACGAAGTAATTGCCCCGCAAGCGAACTTCAATTATAGTACTTCCTATTTATTTTCAAACGGACCTTTCTCACATATGGGCCTAAAAGCTGATTTTGCATTATCTGATGATTTTAGTTTAATGCTAGCAGTTATGAATCCTTGGGATACAAATGACATAACCGCTACAGGCGAATACTCATTCGGTGCACAGTTAGGTTTCTACGGTCAATATTTGAACTTCTACTACGATAGTGGAGAAAAAGGAGGCCTAGGAACGGAGATAGATTTTACAGGTGGTTTTGATTTGTCCGATTCATTTTTCTTTGGCATAAATGCGGCTTATGATACGAATGGAGCGGCTGATTCAGGTTTCTATGGTGTTGCACTTTACCCTCAACTTAGTGCTTCTGATAGTTTCGCTATTGGTTTAAGAGGAGAATATTTTCAAGTAACAGATGGAAGTTCAGCTGTGGGAGATGCCGCAACTGCATTTACACTTACGGGTAGCTACTCAGTCGATAATTTAATCATAAAACCAGAACTTAGGTTAGATAGCCTAACAGATGGTTTTCTAGATAGTGATGGTGCATCTTCAGATAGCCTATCATCTTTTGCCTTGGCTGCGATTTACT
>CAZTLZ010000129.1:0-9969 GCA_964614665.1 uncultured Maribacter sp. | reverse complement strand
GCCACAACAGAAGATACACCTATAGATATTGATATTTTGAATAATGATAATGATCTTCAGGATATAGGAACCTTAACCACAACAAATTCAACCAACGGAACTGTGGTAATCAATGATAATGGAACCCCGGATCCATCAGATGATAACGTAACCTATACTCCAAATTCGGGTTATGTTGGTGTGGATTCGTTCGATTATACCATTTGTGATACGGCTGGAAATTGTAGCACGGCAACCGTTACTGTTGTAGTAACCGATGCCATCGACTTGGATGCGGATAACGATGGTATAGTTGATAGTTTCGAAGATCTGAACCTTGATGGAGATGGTGACCCTTCTACAGAACCAACTGATTCTGATAATGATGGTATTGCCGATTATCTCGATATTGATAGTGATGACGATGGAATTCCAGATAATGTTGAAGCACAAACTACCGCAGGTTACATATCTCCAAACGGACAAGACTTAAATGCGAATGGTTTAGATGATGCTTATGAAGCAGATGGTAATTTGGGAATATTTCCTGTGGACACCGATGGAGATTTGCTACCGGATTATTTGGATGATGATAGTGATAATGATAATGTTCCTGATAATATTGAAGCGCATGACGCGGATCAAGATGGTATTCCAGATGTTACCCTAATAGGTTCGGATAAAGATCTTGATGGCCTGGATGATGCTTATGAAGGTGTCACACAAATTGATTTCGATGTTAATGATGAAATTGATGACCCATATTCCGATTTACCAAATACAGATAGTGACGACGAATCAGATTATAGGGATACCGATGATGACGATGACGGAATCGAAACGGAAGATGAAGATGTGAATACTGATGGCAACTATGCAAATGATGATATTAATGAGAATGGCACACCGAATTACCTAGAACCTAATGGCGATGAAGACGAAATCGAAGTATTTAACGTTATAACACCCAATGGTGACGGCATACATGATGTGCTGACCATTGCAGGGCTGGAAAATTTCCCTGATAATACGATTCGAATTTACAATAGATGGGGTGTTCTGGTCTATACCACGAATGCATATGATACAGAAGGTAACGTCTTTGATGGTAGTTCTGAAGGAAGAGTAACAGTCGCTCAAGATCGAAATCTTCCAGTGGGTACCTATTTCTATATATTGGATTACCAAGACGCAACGGGTACAACAAAGTCCAAATCAGGCTACTTGTACTTAAATAGATAAACTATGCCATTTTTAAAACGACATAAACATTTCATAAGGTTTCTCTTTATTATCCTGCTTGCAGGTGCTCCCCTATATGCCCAACAAGATGCTCAATATACCCAGTATATGTACAATACGGTTAGTGTCAATCCTGGTTACGCGGGTTCACGTGGACATCTGAGTGTTGCAGCGCTTCACCGCTCTCAATGGCTTGGCTTAGATGGCGCACCAACTACACAGACTTTGAATCTCCATTCGCCTATAGGATATCGAGGAGTAGGTTTGGGTTTTTCCATAGTAAATGATAAGATAGGGCCTACCTCTGAAACTAATTTTGATATTGACTTTTCGTATACTCTTTATACATCCACTGAGGGTCGTTTGAGTTTTGGGCTCAAGGCCAGTGCACATTTGTTGGATATTCGTTTTTCTGAATTAAATCAGTACGCAGCTGATGTAACATTGGAAAATGATGTCGATAATCTATTTTCACCTAATTTTGGAGCGGGTGTCTATTATCATAACGAACATTTTTATGCCGGTTTATCGGTGCCAAGGTTTTTGCAAACCTCTCATTTTGAAGAAAGCTCGTTATCAACGGCCAAAGAACGAATGAATTTTTATTTTATCACCGGATATGTGTGGGATGTAAGTCCGCTCTTGAAGTTCAAACCCACCGTATTGGCTAAAGTCGTACAAGGGGCTCCATTGCAGGTAGACCTCTCCGCCAATTTTATGTTAAATGAAAAATTTATACTTGGTGCTGGATACCGATGGGATGCAGCCTTGAGTGGTATGATAGGTTTTAATATATCCGATGGGTTTTTGATTGGGATGGCCTATGATCGTGAAATTACGGAGTTAGGTAGTGCTGCCTTTAATGACGGCTCCTTTGAGGTTATTTTACGTTACGACTTCATTAAAACCAAAGGACAATTGAAATCACCGAGATTTTTCTAATACGCTTAAATTTAGTTTGTATGAAATGACGAAATTCAATTGACCATTTAAACCAAAATGCCTTCCCAGAACACTGACCTAAATAAGCTGGATTTTTTATGGCCCTCAAAAATTATAGTTTTTGTCGCCATCTTTTGGTGTGTTCATTTTTCTTTCTGGATTTAACCCTCTTTCAACAACCGGCCTTTAAGTATAATTTATAATTACAGGTCGTGAATAATGCCCTAAACACCCTATTTTTGTCAAAAGGCATATCTTTTGTTGGCCTTTGCTATGACTAAAGAATTTTGACTTGAAAGAAGAACAGGTAATCTTAGTGAACGAATCGGATGAGCAGGTTGGTACGATGTCCAAAATGGAAGCGCACGAAAAGGCTATTTTACATCGGGCCTTTTCGATTTTCATCATAAATGAAAGAGGAGAGATCATGTTACAGCAACGTGCGGCCAACAAATATCATTCACCACTCTTATGGACGAATACCTGCTGTAGTCACCAAAGGGTAGGAGAGTCGAATATTGATGCAGGCAAAAGACGTTTGAAAGAAGAAATGGGCTTTACTACTGAACTCAGGGAACTTTTCTCATTTATTTACAAGGCTCCTTTTGACAATGGCCTGACAGAGCATGAATTGGATCACGTTATGCTGGGCAGCTATAACGAGCAGCCTTTTATTAATGAAGATGAAGTGGCAGACTGGAAATGGATGAAACCTGAAGCTATCAAAAAGGATATTTCTGAAAATCCGCAAAAGTATACAGCTTGGTTCAAGATTATTTTTGAGCGCTTTCATAACCATATAGTGCAAAATAATACAAGGGTATGAAAGTCAAAGTAAGTAGAAGGGCACATTTCAACGCCGCTCATCGGCTCTATCGACCTGATTGGAGTTTTGAAAAAAATGATGAGATTTTTGGTAAATGCAACAACCCAAATTTTCACGGTCATAACTATGAACTTGTGGTCAGCGTTACTGGAGAAATAGACCAAGAGACAGGTTTTGTGATTGACATCAAAATCTTGAAAGATTTAATCAAGAGTGAAATTGAGGAGGTTCTTGACCATAAAAACTTGAATGTCGAGGTTGCTGAATTCAAAGAGTTGAATCCCACCACAGAAAATATTGCGATTGTCATTTGGAACAAGCTTAGACCACACATTGATACTGAAAAAGAGCTGGAAGTCGTATTGTACGAGACCCCACGGAACTTTGTTACCTTTTCAGGCTAGTTCGATGTTTTTCCAATGATGTATTCTCCGGGGTTGATTCTAAAACTTAAGAAAAATAATTTTCAGACACTAAATATTCTATGTATCCCTTAAAGTTCAAACCCATTTTAAAAGAACGCCTGTGGGGCGGAACCAAGCTAAAAGATGTTCTAGGAAAGTCAATTAAGAGCGAAATAACTGGTGAAAGTTGGGAGCTTTCCACTGTAAAGGATAGTATCTCAATAGTGTCAAACGGATCCATGGCCGGGACTTCTCTAAAAGAATTAATTGATTCTAATGCGGAAGAACTTTTAGGCAAAGCTGTTGTGACTCGTTTCGGAACTGATTTTCCGATTTTAATCAAGTTCATTGATGCGAAGCAAGACTTGTCAATACAATTGCATCCAAATGATACGCTTGCAAAAGAGCGTCATGATTCTTTTGGAAAGACAGAAATGTGGTATATCATGGATGCGGACCCAGGTTCAAATCTAATCGTTGGTTTCAATAAAAATGTCGAGAAAGAAGAGTATGTTAGAAGTATTGAAAGTGATACCCTTCTTGACTTATTGAACTACGAACAGGTTGGGGAAGGTGACACTTTCTTCATAAATACTGGTAAGGTACATGCCATAGGTGCCGGCGTTTTACTTGCTGAAATTCAACAAACTTCAGATATAACCTATCGTATTTTTGATTTTAATAGAAGGGATAAAAATGGCGACCTGAGAGAATTACACACTGAACTGGCTATTGATGCAATTGATTATTCTAAAAAGGATGACTTCAAAGTTACATATGCCACCGAGAAAAATATTGCTAACAATATGGTAGCCTGTCCTTATTTCAATACCAATTTCATACATCTTACTAGCGACTTGAGCCAAGATGTTTCAAAAAGGGATTCCTTTACCATTTACATGTGTGTAGGAGGGGAAGCCCATATTGAAAATGAATTTGGTTCGGTAAATCTTCAAAAAGGTGAAACTACTTTGATCGGGGCAAACTGCAATGTTATAAAATTAAAATCTTCTGGGGCCAAGCTTTTGGAAGTAACTATCTAGAGTTTGTTTTTTTTGATTCCCTTGAAGTAGGGAATCAAAATAACTTATTTTTGTAAAAAAAATAAACGATGGCAAATATTAGGGATTTAAAAAAAGACATCAACTACGTTTTAGGTGATATTATTGAGGCAGTGTATATTGTTGAAGCAGCAAATAATAAGCAGGATTCAAAAGAAGGCGCAAAAATCATAGACGGAGCCATAGAAACTTTTGACGATTTGATCGCGAAGGTCAATAAAAGAGATGTAGAAAATAGAAAGACTCATTTGAAAGGTGTTCGAGAAGAATTGGAAAAGAAGTCAAAGGCTTTGGTCGACCAGCTTAATAAACTGGGTTAGGAGGGTACTGATTTTGATTGAAGAAAATAAAAAAATCCGCTGCGCTTTGCAGCGGATTTTTTATTCAGACTCTTTACGTTTTTCCAAAAGTTTTGTCAATTGAATTCCATATTTAGAGGTTGCAACTTGAGGTGCCATAGAGTTATGAATCGAATCTAAATATTTCAAATTGGCATCTGAAACTTGATTCACCGCAATATAGGGAGCAAGGGGCGAATCAAGATTGTTCAGGGCAAAGTTCAAAGCAAATGCATAACCTTTTTGTATATTTTTATCACTTAGGTTCTGTAAAGAATCAAGCTGAATAGAACCCAATGGTGTTTCAGAGCCGATTGATGCTTGCATCAACTGTAGATTCGTCTTGTTAAACCGAGACATTGTTTTTTGATATTCACTATACTTGTCATTGGTTATTGAACCTTTGATTTCTGCTTGGGTATCAAAAGTGTTCCATGCGGTGTTTATGGTTATTAAGCCTGGTTCACCGAAGAAAGTAATACGGTCGTTAATTTCGTTGTTGTCTTTTTTACTGAGGTAGAGATAAAAAACTTCAGGCGCTTCTAACTCTGTCTTAAAGGTAAAGGTGCCGTCGCCATTAATTTGCAATGAATCGATAGCAACCAAAGTTGAGTCAGGTACATGTTGCAAGTACAAAGTTCCCTTTTTTAACCCTTTTACCTGACCTGAAACGGTCATGGTTTTAGCTGGGTCATTTTGCTTACAGGATACAACGCTAATTATAAAAACAAACAAGTAAAGTACCTTTTTCATGTGATGATTTTAGTGCGGCAAATATCGATAATCTTGGGGTAATCTTAAACTTTTGAAGCAATTTCCATCAATATAGCGCATAAATAGGCCCCTCCGGTACCTACTACATAACCAAAGACCGCTAATAAGATTCCAACAGAGGTCAATGATGGATGAAATTCTGCCGCAACCACGGGTGCTGAAGCTGCACCGCCAACGTTGGCCTGACTACCAACTGCTAAAAAGAAATAGGGAGCTTTGATGAGTTTGGCGACTAAAATCAATAAACCGGCATGAACTGAAATCCAGATAAGACCAACTAGAATGAGCCCTGGGTTTTCGAGCACTTTGCTCAAGTCCATTTGCATTCCTATAGTCGCCACGAGAATATAAATAAACATTCCACCTATTTTACTTGCTCCGGCACCTTCATAATTTTTCGCCTTGGTAAAGGATAATCCTATTCCAATAGTGGTAGCACATACTACCATCCATAAGAAAGTAGAGCCTAATGAGGATAGTATTTTGGTTTTATCACGAATAACCTCAAAGGTTTCTTTTAGAAATCCTGAAAAATTATTTCCGAATAAATGGGAAATACCGACTGCGGTAAAAGCTAGGGCCAGCATAATAATATAGTCTGGTAACGTTGTGACTCTTGTGATTTTTGCAGTATGGGCAGTGACTTTTTCTTTTAGTATTTCAATGGATGAGGTATCCGCTTTCAACCACTTATCAATTTGTTTGGTTCGACCCACGCCTAAAAGTAAAACGGCCATCCAGATATTGGCCATTACAATGTCCACCAGCACCATGCCTCCGAATTTATCAGGATTGTATTCGAAAATTTCAAACATTGCTGCCTGATTGGCACCACCGCCGATCCAACTTCCGGCGATTGTCGAAAGTCCTCTCCATACCGCATCGGGTCCGACGCCGCCAACGGTTTCCGGAGAGAATATGGATACGATCAAAATGGCCAAGGGTCCGCCAATGATAATCCCTACTGTTCCAGTAAAGAACATAATAAGTGCCTTAGAACCTAAATTGGCAATGGCCTTTAAGTCAATACTTAGTGTCATCAAAACTAACGCTGCAGGCAATAGATACCTGCTGGCCACGAAATATAAGTTTGATGTTTCATCCGAAATAATCCCTAAGCTGGTCAATAATCCCGGTAACAAATAACACATTAAAACCGCCGGAACTATTCCATAGAACTTTTTCCAAAATCCTGTTTTGAATGATGAAGTATAGAAAACAAAGCCGAGGCATAAGGCTAGAAGTCCAAAGACAATAGTGTCATCGACAATTAGTGGTTGGGGTAAATTATTTTCGGTCATATGGGATAGGCTGATATGAACTCAAATATACTTAAATAAGATGTTGTCTGATAAAATGTGCGACACCGTCTTCTGTGTTTGGCAAAGTGGTATGATTGGCAATAGCTTTGACTTCTTCTCTTGCATTTTGCACAGCTACTCCTAGACCGGAATGCTTGAGCATTTCAATATCATTGTAATTGTCTCCGAAGGAAATCACATCGGTTAACGATTCATCCGCAGAAAGCAATAATTGAATGGCGGACAATTTCGAGACACTTTTGGGCGCAAGTTCAATTAGGGTGTCGTTTGAACGATAAATATTCATTTTTTTGCTCAAGCTTTTCATCAATTGGGGGAAAATAGTATCTGCTGATTTTTTTGTGCCCATTAACATGACTTTATGAGCACTCAGATTTCTAGAATTCCAATCGGAGAGGGTTTCGATAGTAGGTCTGAAAATTGGGATGGTACGGGTGTAATTGACTTCCTTTTCAACCCGCTCGGAATTAATCTCCACATACCACTCTTTTCCATAATAGAGACCAAGGCGAATATCAAGCTCGTGGGCAAGACCGTGTACTTTTTCCATGGATTTAAAATCTATTGTCTCCGAGAAGACTTCCTCAGCACCGTTCAAAACCAAAGCCCCATTATAGCAAATTATTGGTTGTTTCTCAATACCTAAACGTTCTTGTAAATAGGTCATTGATTGCGGCATACGGGCAGAAACCAGTATTACTTTTAGTTGCTCTTTGATTCTTGAAATTTGAGAAATAGTGAAATCTGAAACATCGTTCTTTGTAGACAGTAGCGTGCCATCCAAATCAGAACAAAGTATTTTATAGTCCACTTTAATTGAGCTTTAGATATTCAGCCAATAGGTCCATTTCAAATTGATCGACCTACTTCTAGGTTGAAAACTATTTACAAAGTAGTTGTCGTTATAAACGATAAACAAATCGGATAGGGGCGCAAAACGCCATTGCAGTCTTGAATTGAAGCCCAAATTATCACGTTGATTACTATATTGAATGAGCGTAGACCAGAATATTGATTTATTGAAAGTTACATCTATTTTAGGGCTAACCAACCAAATATCAGCACTAGGATACGGGTCGGGTAAATTAATCTGGTCATAGTTCATGACCAATGAAAGAAATACCTTAGGCTGAAAACGTAAGGTCATCATACTTTCGATAGAAAACCGTTTGCCATTGAAAAAGCGGCCTATTTCAGAGCCAATTTCAAATGCAAAACGTTTTCTCATATCAGATCGATAACCAAACTCGACACTGTTGTAATGATATCCTAAATCACCAGGTAATTCTAATGCGTCATCTGTACCGGTCGGATCAAAGCTGTCAAACAAAAAAGTAAAACTATTTGTCATACCTAAATTGAATTGCGATTGATTTCTGAACTGTGCTTCCCATCTTGTTCTGAAATCGTAATCCGTATTTTTGAAATCCAAACTTGGGTCCCATAGTATAATAGGGAAAAATTGGAAACCATGGTTTTGTATGATTCCTTTTTTCGGCCAAAAGACCCGTTCGGCACTTATGATACCTTTGACGATGCCTGTTCTTCGTACAAAACCCAGATCCGATGAAAAATCTTCATCAATATATAGTCCTTTGCCGTAAAAATTATATTTTCTAGACTGATATCGCATTGTAGTACCAGTAGACAGGTTGCCAATATTGTCATCGGGTTGGAAAGATTTGTGGATATAGTATTGCCCCGTCCACGTATTATCTTTGGATGCCAAATTATAATCTACGCCCAAAACACGATTGTACTCATTTTCACGCTCAACAAAGTCATAGTCTTCGAATGATTGTTTGTTGATAAAGAAGGCTCCGATATTTGACCTTGAAAAAACTCGATGTTGCAGAGCGATCATAGTGTTGTTATTTGAGGGAATCTCATTTGCTTCATCTTCAGCCGTTTGAATGTTCAAAACCCCAACGCGTAAATCTTTGGTCAATTTGCCACTAAGTCGTACCCCTCCAATAATTTTGTTTTCTATAGAGTAGTCGGCGGTATCCCTTGCTATACCAATTCGTCGTGAAAAGAACGGATTGGCATCACGCTGATCACCAAAACTTGCAAAAAGGTCACTGTTGTCGATAAAAAATTGTCTTTTTTCTGGTAAGGAGACCTCAAAACGAGTAAGGTTGGTCACTTGATCATCGACCTCTACTTGTGAGAAATCTGGATTTAAGGTGACATCTAAATTTAGGTTGTTACCAATGGCGACCTTTGCATCTCCCCCGAATTTCAAATTATTAAGACCTTCATCCGTTTCAAAGTTTTTTTGCGAAATGGCATTGATATAAGGAATAATGGCAAGGGGTGTTCTTGATTCGCCCAAAGGTTTTTCAAATACCATATCACCCATAAAGGCAAGGTTAAAAATAAGTTGGTTTTGTGGTACCTTCATCCAAGAACTTCTTTCACTATTCTGGGTTTCAATACGATAACTGTTGAAGCGCCATTTTGTAGCTCCTTCTTTAAACTTAAGTGAGGTAAGGGGTATGGTCATTTCCGCGGTGAAATAGTCATCATACATTTTTGAATTGCCCTGCCATTTTACATCCCAGGAAAGATTGAAACTTCTCCGGTCTGTGCCTCCTCCCGAGATAAGGGCTTCTCTCCGAACACCGTAAGGGTTGATGCCAAAAAGGAATGCATTCGTGCCATCGTTGTAGGTGTCCAAAACTATTGAAAAGCTATCATTGCCAGCTCCTCTAAAATCACGTTTCAATGAAGTCAATGAATAATTTCTTCCAATGGAGAATGCCTTTATTCCAACGTAAAGATTTTTATCGTCATAAAGCATTTTGACTTCAGACTGCTTATCTGCATGAACAGAATCTGTTGGAAAGTATTGCCAATAGTTGTTGGCACTTTCTGCAATTTCCCAAATGGGTTCGTCGAGAACTCCATCCGATACAATTTTTTCAGAAATATACTTTACGGCAAAAGATCTATTCTCGGTTTGACTGAATAAGGGTGTGGTAATAAAAATGAAAAGGACATAAATAACGGCCCCAAAAGCTCTCGTCATAGGTATTTGAATTAGCTGGAAAAACAAATTTAAAGCTTTAGTGCGTTAAG
>CAZTLZ010000128.1:0-10255 GCA_964614665.1 uncultured Maribacter sp. | reverse complement strand
TGCGCGGCGTTGTGCATTAAAGGAAATATAATGAATGGTACAATCAAATCGATCTTCGTGTAGACAATTCCAATGAACCGATAGAGGAATTAGAAACCTTAATGAATTATCATTATGGACGAATTCGTTTGAACCAAGCACTTTATGCAATTAGAGGAGGCAATGCTAAAAGAGGCAGGCAAAAATTAACAGAGGCGGAATCAATGCTAAACGGATGGACTGGAATGTATTCAAAAATAGCAGGTGCCAATGTAGTCATAGGTAATGAAGATGCTGCCGTTCAATGGATAAAAAAAGGACTTTCCGAAAACGCTAACTGGTCAGTTAATCTACCCGCTTTCTATTTTTTACGCGAGAATTCAGAATTGAAGTCAATCATACGGCCCGACTCCTTTACCTTGAAGGACTGGGAAAGTGCGTTAGGAATGCTAAGTAATCTAGGTAGGGAATTGGAAGTCATACGTTTGGCTAAAGAACTCACTGCTAAAAATATAGAATCTTCCTATTTGTATTTCTTACTGGGGAGAAGTTATTTTTTTGAAAAAGAAGAAGACATGGCAATTCGGCATCTTGAGAAATCCTTGAAAATGGACAAAGACAATATCGAAGCTGAAAATTTACTGAATAAGATCAGAATGAAATAAAACCTTTATTGCGGATTTCTGGCCTTTAACGAGCCAAAAACCAAAAAGACCAAAAAAGCCAAGCCCAACCACCCTAATAGTTGATATGAACCAAAAGTGCTAAAACAGAGGCTAAAAATACTGGGAGCCAAGGCACTGGCCAAAATTAAAAATGACATCACCTTTCCGGTAATCGCACCCAAATGATTGCGACCGTAAAAACGTGGCCAAGCAATGGTATTAAGTACCGCAAAGAAGCCACTCATCATTCCGAACCCGATAACCAATAATGGAATTCCTGCTGCAGTAGGCAAATACAAAAATCCAATGGAAGCAACTATTCCACCAATAATCATAAGATATAGGTACAAACGCAATTGCAAGTAATCACTAAAAAAGTTGGCAATTGTCGAAATTGAAACAGCAACCACCGAAGCAGGTAAGAAAATTGAAATCGCATCTTCTTTTGGAAAACCTTCACTATCAAAAATGGAAACAATATGAAAAGTGAGACCGGTAATAAAAAAACTATTGAACGCTAAAATTAGCGAGTACATCCAAAAAGCACGAGTAGAAGTAGCCTCCTTTAATGTGAACTGTTTGCGTTCAGTTGCAGTTTTATCTTCTGATTCGGTAATTTCTTTGACTCCATCAGGCAGTAGTCCAAAGTCTTCTGGCTTGTTCTTATAAAGTATAAAAATGAATACACTTGCCATCAACAATCCAAAGCCTAAATATTGCCAAGCTCCTTGCCATCCACTGTTCTCAATGAGAAAATCTATCCAAAGTGGTGAGGAGGAAAAACCAAAAGAGAGGGCCACACTACTGAACATGTTCACTTTTCCCCGATTCTTATCGAACCACATCATGATTACATTCCGCGAGGCCATGGTCAATACACCTTGCCCTGCGAAACGAAGTAAAAAGAACAACAAGGTCATAATTATGAAGGGAACAAGCCATGTATCTTTATTTAATAGTTCTTTTACAAAGGTGCTCATTTGCGCCGACCAAGAACATAAAAACAGTGCCATTGCCAAAACCAAGGCAGCGAAGAAGGCTACCAGACGCGCACCATACCGGTCAAACCAAATACCTGCCCGGCCTATGACCAAAGAACTCGCAATAGTACCTATCATATAGGCATTGCTAAATTGGTTTCTAGAAAGGCCCAAGGCGTCTTTTACAGGGTCGGTAAAAACGGATACTCCGATGGTTTGCCCAGGAATACTACAATAGATACCGATAGTGCCTACCAGTAAAATGATGTATCCATAAAATACAGGGCTCTTAGAAGGGTTTACTAGATTTAAGCGATCGAAGTTGGTCATTTAAAATTGAAAGAGGCAAAAGTACTTGATTTGGTCTTATAAACTAGTATATAAAAAGCCCCAACGAAAACGTTGGGGCTCATGTCTTAAAAAACTAAGAAGTATATATTAAATTACTCTAACGTTTACTGCATTTAATCCTTTTTTACCTTCTTGTAGATCAAATTCGACTTCATCGTCTTCACGAATTTCGTCTACCAATCCCGATACGTGTACAAAATGATCTTTTTCAACGCCTTCTTCGGTTATAAAACCAAAACCTTTGGCGTTATTGAAGAACTTAACTGTTCCTTTGTTCATTACTTAAAATTTAAATTAATTATTTAATGTTATTCAAATATAGTGCCAATATATTCAACAACACCATGGATAACACGTAATGTATTTTTAATTAGATAGTTAGCTTCAATATATTTCGCCAAAAGACGTATTTTAAGGAGGCTATAGACTAAAGTTATTTATTTAATTCCTCTCTTTTGCTAATCACAAATTCTACCCTTCTATTCTGCCGACGACCTGATTCATTATCGTTACTTGCAATAGGTTTTTCTCCGCCAAGGCCCTCCCAAACAATCCGATTCTTCGAGAGCCCCAGTTCTTGAAGATACTTGGCAACAGCTTCAGCCCTTTTTTTGGATAACCATAAATTATAACTATCAGAACCTACGTCATCTGTATGGCCTCGAATAACGATATCTAGAGAACTATCTTTAGTGAGGTATTCATACAAGACAAGCATTTCTATTTTTGCAGTATCCCGCAATCTGAATCTATCAAATTCAAACAACAGATTTTCGAAAACATGGGTTTTGTCAAGTTCAAAAGATGTATCGGTCTCTTTAGCTATCGAAGCATCTGAAGCCGCCTTATCTTTGTCAAGGGTCTCAACCATCACC
Source organism: uncultured Maribacter sp. (assembly GCA_964614665.1). GTDB lineage: Bacteria > Bacteroidota > Bacteroidia > Flavobacteriales > Flavobacteriaceae > Maribacter_C. The sequence continues at coordinate 7,405 of CAZTLZ010000128.1, read as the reverse complement.
ATATCAATATAATAGTAGGCACCTTGCTGTGCGCTTTTCTTGGTTTTAAAAAGGCGTGTGCGTGCATTGCTCTTGAAGTTACCCAAGGTCATAAATCGTTCTGCTCCCTTCGCAGTGAATTGGGTATAGACTTGAATCCAGTCTTTTGTATCGGAATAGAAGTTGGAATAACCTACCTCCATAAAGGTATACTTGTTGGTTGTTTTTTTATACAAATGCCTTTTGGACAGTTCTTTTTTAATGGGAATCTCAATCCTATCCTTTGAAAATAGGATCCCAAATTCTTTCACGGCAAAATCAGACCGCTCTGCCAAGCTTACATAAAAGGATACGCGATACTTCCTATCTTTAACCAAAGGAACGGTTAACTCCGCCTGAAGATATTCGCGGTAGTCATTGGGAGCATAAAAATATAATCCAGCATATCCTTCACCAAAATCCGCAGGTTGCGTGCCATTAAAGTTCTTGGGGGTACCCATGGCTTCACTACATCCATGGAAATAATCAGTAGAACCACTAGTCGGAGTAGACCAATTATCAACATCGTCATTAAAATTACCCAACGCTTTGGGACAATCGGAGAACATCTCAAAACTGGGATTCTTTATCAAGTTTTGACCAGAAAGGGTAGCTATACAACATAAACACAAAAACAATGTGAGATGTTTTTTTCTAACCATTGGGACCATTTCAGGGCAGTTTAATTACCTTAAAAATAGACAATTAAAGAAAAATGGTAGTTTTTAGTCAATAAGGTTCGACAAAGTGCTCGGTTCTTAGGATATGGTACCAGTAATCATCATCAAAACCAGGGTTCTTGACCAAGTTTTGAGTATTAATCTTATTATGTGTCAATGGCATTGCCGTAAACAGCACAATTAGTACTAATAACCTATGTCGAATTGAAAAAAAGCAATTGTAATGACCTACAAATCAAACTTGAATGTAGCCCCACCCAATACTTGAAGCCCTTGAACAGGAAAATTCGCCCAACGCTGATAATTATTATTGGTAATATTCGAAGCTCTTACGAAAATCGATAATTGATCACTCAATCTATGCCCTATATGCGCATTGGCATCAAAGAAACTATCCAGTGTAAGAATTGTAGTAGGAAAATCAAAAGATTGCGTATTAGGTTGCGCGATTTGAGAAAAATCTTTTCGTTCACCTACATAGAACAGATTGGCTCCCATGAACCATTTTTCACCAATTTGATAATCAAAGAACACCGATGCTTTTACCTCCGGTAAGTTCCAAGCGGGATTACCGGTCTCTGTGTTGTAGTTGTAGTAATTTCCGTTGATTCCCAAGGTGAAATTTCTATTGACATCCACATTCAATTCACCGAAAATTCCTAAAGTTTTCAGATCATCATAAAACACTTCGAATGAATTCCCAAAAGTATAGCCCTTCTCATCAAAACGGGTGTTGTGTTGTGGGTTCAGGTTAAACAAGGGCTTTCTATTTTCCGCAGTGTAAGAGCCTTTTATGTTGTAGCTCAAATTGGGTAATAACTGACCACGCAACCCGATATATGAATCATATTGATTATCCGTTGGTTGAATTGTCAATGTCGGAGATACGAAAGGATTCTCTTCAACAAAGTCATAATATGAGTTTTGAACCAACTCGCCCTCAATACCGCCATAGGCGATGGCAAATTCATCCAATAAGCGGTAGGATGCCGTAACCGCCGGATAAATATAAAAGTTACTATCACTTCGTTCTGAATCCAGCCCATAAACCAAGTTAATTCCTAAATTCAAGGAAAGATCGTCACGAAGCATAGTTAAACTTGGGTTCACACCTACCTGTAGATGACCGTAGTTTATTCCCGCGGTATTTTCCGTATTGTTCAAATCGGCATTGGCAAAGCTTCCACTCACATAGTCAGCTTTAAATCCAATAGAGAAATTTTCCTCTCCCACAGGAAAGTCAAAAGAAGGTTCAAATATCACTCGATTCTCGCCTGATTTTATCGCATCCCAAAAGCGGCGATACTGCAATTTCGCTCCTTTGAAATATGTATCCTCAAAATTCACATGACCACCAGCTTCTGCCATAAAATAATTTTGACGGGCATCAATATCCAGTAGTATTTGATCGAAAATAGGATCTGCGAAAGAGTCCTCCGATGTTCCGTACCAATTATATAGCTGATGTTGTACCCCGACATCTATTCCCCAGTCGTAATCCCGGTCTCTTTTTTTGAAAGCAGCATCTAACCTAGTGTCCGAAAAGACATTGTTCAAAGGTAGGTTGTCAAAGTCTCCTCTTGAAGAGTTATGATCAAGTCCGATCGTATAACCCGACTCTCGATCTACTGTATGGCTTGTATAGAATTTAGCCATAATATTTGCGGGATTTCCGCCCCCAGCGGAAGCGTACGAATTAAATAACAAAGGAGGAGGCGTTTTCTTGACCGTGGAGGCTTTCGCCTTAGCTGGGGTAAAAGTAGATGCCACGGGTACCGAAAAAATACTGTAGTCGATTTTCTTTTTCTGAAGTACAATCGAATCGTTCAAACTGGGTACTGATTTAATTTTGAATGCATCGGAAATTGTAGGGGTATAGGCTTTGGTTACCGTCACGGTTTCCGTCCCCAGATCTTTCTCTTCTTCCTGTGCAAAAGTGAATTGAAATATCCCAAGGAATACTAAAATCGATATCTTAATAGCTCTTCTCATTATGTGTTCTTTTGCCATTTTAATTACCGTCAGGATTTACCGATGAATTGCTTTTTGCCTCTTTGGCCTTGATGATAGAAAGTTCCCCTCTGGCTTCTGTAACTAGTTCTGGGTACTGACTAAAATTGGTGGTAACACTTTCCAAAATATACGTGGCTTGATAGGCATCGCCCAACTCGTAGTAGTTTTTGGCCATGACGATCAATCCTTTTCCACCCCATTCCTTATAGCTGGAATAATCCTTTGCCAATTTTTGTACGGAAACATTGGAGTTTTCATAGGCCCCAGCTTTATTTTTAAAATAGGCATCATAGTAAAGTGCTTCTGCAGCAGTAGCACCGCTTGCGATTTTTAACACCGCTGCGTAACCCGATTCTGCTCGTGCTTCATCACCTGTTGCAATAGCGGAACGAGCTATCATCACTTGTGCATCTGCCTTGATGCGATTATCAATGGAAGCCGTGGCTAAAACTTTCTCGGCATAAGCAATAGTTTGATTGTAGTTCTTTTGTTCATAGTACCCTTTCATTAGGTTTGATTGCGCAAAGGTTCTATTTTGTTGAATATCTGCTTGGGCTTCCAAACGTTCTAAATAAGGTAATGCTGAAGAATAGTCTTTATTTCCAATATAAACTTCACAGACCCTGGTCAAGGCCTGTTCAGCATACTCACTAGCGCCCCGATCCGCAACATACTTATAGTATGGTAGTGCCCTATCCTTTTGACCTTTTGCAAAGTATAATTGGGCTAAATTGAAATTCGCCTTAACGGCATGCAACCCATTGGGAAATTCTTTGATGTAGTTCTCGTAGCCCTTGATGGCCGCTTCCTTCTTGCCTTCTAAATTCTGTTTGTCGGCAGATTCAAAAGTAGCATTATCGAGTTCGGAATCGGTAACCTCAACAAAATCCAAATCTCGAACCCAAGCCGCATATTCGTTCACACGCCCTAAATCAACATAAACCAATTTCGCCGTTGCGACCGCCTGTATAGCCTCTTGGGTCTTAGGGTAATCACGAACAACGGTCTTAAATTTGGCCAAAGCCTGTTCATTTCGGTTGGCATTATAATGCACTAACCCCTGACGCATAATCGCTTGCGGTACAAGACTACTTGCGCGATACCCTTGAATCAACTTATCATAGGCTTGGAGACCCCTTTGTTCTTGGCCTGCACTGATGTGCGTATTGCCCAACTCAAAAAGGGCGTCATCCTTTAAGGAGGAACTCGGATACTTACCAACAAAACTCTCTAACACCTCGATTTTGCTATTTCGCCTATCTACAAATCCATAGCTCAAGGCCTTTTGAAAAGCTGCATAATCTTTCCCACGACCACGCATCGCCTTGTTATACGTTTCAATGGCAGGCCAATATTTACTGGTCACAAAATAGCTGTCTCCTAATCGCAAATAACCATCGCTCAGTTTTTCACTATCAGCCGTAGATGACCCTGTGTACTTTTTAAAGTTGTCAATGGCATTACCATAATCTCGCAATTTGAAATAGGTGTAGGCCATGTTGTAATCAATATCCTTGAACTCATCCGTAGAACTGGCTCTAGCGCTTTGCTTGAACGCGGCATAACTGGTTAGGGCCTCATCAAAACGATTCAATAAATACAAAGATTCTCCTCGCCAATAATTGGCCCTTGCAGTAAATAGTGCATCTTCGGCACTACTCAATGATTTTCCAAAATTCTCTGCCGCTCCGCCATAGTCCGTTTCCATGAACAATTCCATACCCCGATAAAATGCGACTTTTTGGTAAGTAGCCTTACTAGCGAATCCACGGTTATTTTCCAAGAGCTCCAAAGCGCCCTCAAAATTCTTCGAAGTGATATATGAATCAACAAGAAGTTCTTTCATTTCTTGGGAATGCGTATCATTCGGATATTTTTCCAAATAAGTAGATATTACTTGTGGAACCGGTTCATAAGCATTTCCGATTTCATAACTCAAACGCGCATAGTTCAGATAAGCATCTTTCTGAATTTCAGAGGAGAAATCCATTTGTGAGGCATTGCGAAACGCGTTCAATGCTTCTGATTTCTTATCCAATTTCAGATAACACTCGGCCAAATGATAATACGCATTTTGAGAAACGCTATTGGTACCGCCTATAATTTTATTGAACTGTTGAATGGCATTTGCGAAATCGCCTTGCTTATAATAGCAATACCCTAAAAGATAGTGATCGGTATTACTCCATTTACCTCGTTTACCTCTGTATTCTTCCAAAAACGAAATGGCATTGGCGTACTGTTTTAGTTGAAAATAACTTTCTCCGATTATCTTGCTTAATTCCGATTTTTCTTTTCTATCCCCTTTTGCCATTTGCTTTTTTGCCAAAGCAATGGCTTCTTCAAAATTACCCAGCTTGAAATTCATATCAGCTTGGTAGTAACTCATTTTCTCCTCCAGAATTTCCGGGTCGGTTATTTCATCAAAGCGTTCATTTGCAGCTTCATAGTCATCTTCTTGGTACGAAATATATCCGAGATAATATTTGGCCTGGGAACCATATATGGGTGAATTGGTCACCTTATTCAAATACTGTTCCGCTTGCCTTGTCTTTTTGGAAGAAAAAAGAGAATACCCATAATTGAAATTAAACTTGTCCATCTCTTTTCGAGATAGGGCCCCTTGGTCTACTTTGTTGTACCACTTTAGGGCATACGGGTACTTGCCAGTCTCAAAATAGTATTCGGCTACATCGGCAAAAGCTGAATTTCGTTTAGTAGAAGTCGGGTACTTCTCTACGAAATCCTCCATCAAATTATCAGCACCTGACTGATTCAACCTGACCGCCGCAGTTGCCTCGTAATATGCGCTATTCGCTTTGGTCTCTAAATTGTCGGTATCGTTCTTGACCCTAGCAAAAATGGTCTGTGCCGCTTGATACTGTTCATTATTGTACAGTGCCAATGCGTCCTGATAATCTTTCTGTTCGTGGGTGTATATTTCGGTCTCTTGTGCAGTGACTAAGAAGACCATCCCTATGAATAAAGGGAGTAATATGGTTTTTCTGTTCATAGTGTTCAAACTATTTTCTAGTAGCTATAACGGCAAATTCTGTGCCTAAGTATATTCGCTTTGTGCTATATCCTGACCGACAGACACTTTTTAAAGCTTCTAACAGTCACACGATGGACAGCGCATAGCCAATTCTACTACAAAGGAAAAAGATTTCGATAAAGCGTCATTTGATATCGGATTGAACTTATTACTTTTATATCAACAAAGCCCATGAACAAGGAAGAGGAAATAATGTTGATACGAAAAGATTTGGAGAGACTAATCTCCGATAATTATCTATCGCATAAGCAAGTTGAGGTGCGTCAATTATTGTCAGGACTTACACTAGAACATGTTATGACCCAGTCTGAATGGAAGCTATTAAGTGCCCAAATTGCCATTCTAACCTTGGCAAAAGGAAACATTGAAAAAATATCCCGATTCGTAACAGTAGCACAAAAAGATTTCAGGAATGTTATCTATTGGGTGTCTTAGATGAAAGAAAAATAAATCTTAAACGCGTGGCCAATACGATATTAGAGCTAAAAGATGTTGCTATTTTCCAGAAGGAAAGTTTGGTTTTGAACAATGTTTCTTTGGAAATCAAACACGGAGAATTTGTTTATCTGATTGGAAAGACCGGAAGCGGAAAAAGTAGTTTCATGAAGACCTTGTATGGTGATTTGCCATTAAAACAAGGTGAAGGTAGTATCGTGGATTTCAATTTAAAAACACTTCGGGAAAAAGACATTCCGTATCTGCGCAGAAAACTAGGTATTGTATTTCAAGATTTCAAATTACTGCCTGACCGTACTATTAAAAAAAACCTTCTATTTGTTCTCAAGGCAACTGGCTGGAAAGACCAGACCAAAATGGACAATCAGATCGAGGATGTTTTAGAGAAAGTAGGCATGAAAACAAAGGGGTTTAAATTTCCCCACGAACTTTCTGGTGGCGAGCAACAACGGATTGCCATTGCTCGGGCCCTGTTAAATGACCCAGAACTTATTCTTGCTGATGAACCTACGGGTAATCTGGATCCCCAGACATCGGTCGAGGTGATGAAAGTACTTCAGGATATTAATAAGTCAGGTCGCACAATCTTGATGGCGACGCATGACTATGCCTTGATACTAAAATACCCATCAAAAACCTTGAAGTGTGATGGCAATAAGGTTTTTGAAGTAGTGCAGCGGGCCGTATAACTACATTTTGTAAAAAAGAAAAGCCACGTCACCTCGATAATTTACTGCCAAAGTTTTTGTTACTTTTGCGGGCGAACCTATTAACCAACCATGGAAGTACTTGGAATTGATATTGGAGGCTCTGGAATTAAAGGCGCACTGGTAAACTCCCTTACTGGCGAAATGTTGACAAAGCGTCATAGAATACCAACCCCGGAGGGTAGAAAACCTAAAGATATGGCAAAGGTGGTTGCCGAAATCGTCAAACACTTTGACCATCAAGGACCCATTGGCGTCGGTTTTCCGACGGTAATCAAACATGGTGTTTGCAAGTCGCCTGGCAACCTTCATAAGAAATGGCTAGGATTGAACGTGAAAGAACTTTTTAGCAACGCCACTGGTTTACCGGTAACTGTGGTCAATGATGCTGACGCGGCCGGTTACGCCAGTATGAACTACGGTATTGGCAAAGGGAAAAAAGGTTTGGTTGTCATGATTACCATTGGTACTGGCCT
>CAZTLZ010000127.1:8846-10296 GCA_964614665.1 uncultured Maribacter sp. | reverse complement strand
GGATAAATCATCAGGATTAGCTTCAAGAGTAATTTCAGAATCAGTACTTACTAGATAATTTTTATAGACCGATTGAATAAGAACATTGATTTCTTCAGATGTTAAAACTGATGGCGTTCCCCCACCAAAGTAAATGGTTTCTACCACTACGTTCTTGAACTCGTCCTTTCGAAGCTCCAGCTCTCTTTGTATGGCCGATAGCATGGGTTCTTTCTTTCCCATGGAAGTCGAAAAATGGAAATCACAATAGTGGCACGCTTGTTTGCAGAAAGGAATGTGAATATAGATTCCACTCATTTCTTAACTCTCCCTTCATTTTGTTTCACAAAAGCATCCCACCCGGAATAACTTTTACCTACATCAATTCGCCCCTCATTGTAAAAATGGCAGACTGCGGCGGCTAGTCCATCGGTACTATCCAGATTTTTGGGAAGCGATTTTAACGATAACATACTTTGCAACATTTTCGCAACCTGTTCCTTACTAGCATTTCCGTTTCCCGTGATGGCCATTTTAATCTTTTTAGGAAGGTACTCCGTAATGGGAATTTGTCTCGAAAGTCCTGCCGCCATTGCTACACCCTGTGCCCTACCCAGTTTAAGCATGGATTGTACATTCTTTCCAAAGAAGGGAGCTTCAATAGCAATTTCATCAGGGTGATAGGTATCGATAAGCTCTATCGTTCGTTCAAAAATCAATTTCAATTTGGTATACGGATCCTTATATTTACTGAGTAGTAGTTCATTCATCTGTATAAACTCCATTTTCTTATCCCTCACTTTTATAAGCCCGAAACCCATAATCGTGGTACCAGGATCAATGCCCAATATGATTTTTTCTTTTGACAAATTAATTACTTATTAACTTTTAAAACAATGGGAATACGAAATTTCGCTTTCACCGGTATTCGTTCTTTTATAGCCGGTGCCAAAGGTGGCATGCGTTTTAAACTTTGCCGAATGATTCCATCAAATTCAGGCATTCGCTTGTTAATCGCCGAATCTTTTTCAATTTCGATAATCGTTATTCTACCGTCTCTATCCACCAAAAAATCGACTATTACAGTTGGATCGGTATTTGATTCCAAAACAAATTCAAACTCATTCAATGTTTTAGAAAAATGCTCTAATAGTCCATTTTCAAAACATTCACGTTGTTCGGTTTTGGTCAAAGTCTCATCACAAAATTCAAAAATCGGATAGGCGTCAACCTCATTCCAATCAATTTCATTCAACTCCTTTTGAACTAGTTCCCTTGTCTTTTTTTCCTTGGAATCGAAAAAATCACATGAAGTCAATCCGCACACAATCAGCACCATAACAAACTTTCGCATGTACCCGTATTATTTAGCGGAAATTACGATTTTTTAGGGAGATTAATCTTAGACAAAATAAAGCCGAAGACCAAACTTCGGCTTATTACCATACTACAACCATACCTTGTTTCACTA
>CAZTLZ010000127.1:0-8746 GCA_964614665.1 uncultured Maribacter sp. | reverse complement strand
AAAGGCACATCAACATTCTTACCCTCATGTCGCCCTGGTTTCATATCTGGCAAACGCATAATTATCCGCTTGGCTTCATCTTCCAGTAATTTATCGGGCCCTCTCATTCGCAGATTCTTAATTACCCCATCTTTACCGATGATAAACATTATATTGACTCTACCCTGAATACCTTTTTCCTGTGCTTCTTGTGGGTAGTTGAAGTTTTTAGAAATATGTTGTTGCATCATGGCATTAAAACAAGCACGCTTATTTTCATCATTTTCACAACCTGGGAAAACAGGTGCCTCATCTACGATTCCAAAAGGTGTTCCGGATTCAATCTTTTCTTCTTTTGCCATTGCTTTTTCACCCTTCTCAAGTTTAAAAGTAATGGGTATTGAATAGGTTACTCCGACTACCTCGCCCTTATGTTTTCCAGGTGACATTTTAGGTAATTTTGAAATAATACGAGCTGCTTCATCCTCAAGCAATTTATCAGGCCCTCTCATTCGCAGATTCTTAACTACCCCATCTTTACCAATAACGAACATCATATTGACCCTACCTTGAATATCTTTTTCCTGTGCTTCCCTTGGGTACTTAAAATTCTTGGAAATATGCCGCATCATTTTTTGTTGAAAACATGCCCTGAAATCATCCGTGTCTTCACAACCTGGAAAAATTGGAACTTCGTCTACCTTGGCAAAGGGTATTTCTTTCAGAATAACTTGTGCCGATTGTGATGCGTACATAGCACTTTTTAATCCTTCAATTTGTGCATCGAGATTTACGATAACCGCGCTCTTTTCATTCGAACTTTTCAAAAGTCTTTTTCGTTCGGCCAAAAGCTCTTTTAATTTTTCAATTGCCTTATGAGTAGACATTTCATCAACTCTATTGCCACTGAAATCTTGCGTTTGATCTTCTAATGACCCATCTATTGATTTTCGGAGTAGATTCAATTGCTGGTCGAGATTAACTAAAATGGGATTTTTATCACTTGTGCTTAATAAAAGCCTTTCGCGTTCTTGAAGCAGTCGTAAATACCTTTTTTCAGCATCTACATTTTCTTGAACTTTTTCTTTGGTCTGTTCATTTAGTTCTCGGTTTGCACTAATTTCTTGACCTTCTAACGAAGTATAAAAGAGCATCCCCAGTATAATTGGTATTAACAACAAATATTTCAACTGTAAAATTCTTTTCGATTTCGATTTCTGTAACATGACAATTCGTTTTTTGATTAATGACGATTTAAAAAATTGATTGATAAATGAGATATTCTGGGTTTGAAATACCTGTGACAACATAAGTTCGTACTGTTCTTTCTTATTTGTCTTGGCAACTTTAGCATCGGCAATAAACTCATGCAGTTCAGAAATTCTGCCTTGATAGACATACACCAAAGGATTGAACCAACCAACAATCCGCATGATTTCAAAGAACATCAAGTCATAAGAGTGTTTCTGGCGTATGTGTACCAGCTCATGTTGCACGATGCTTTCATGATCCTTTTCAAAAACCTTATCCCCAAGAAAAATAGATTTGAAAAAAGAGAATGCCAACGCGTTATTTGCAATAATAATTCGAGTAAAATCTTTAAAATAATGCACTTCACCCTCTTTTCGTAATTTATAAATCCGATATAGTTTAGAAACGAAGAAAAGCGTTGCCAGTGCGACTCCCACCAAAAAGAACATGTACGGCCATGAGAGTTGAAACAGGGGTTCTTTAACTTCAACGGTTGTGACAGCTGCATCATTGACATTCCATAAATATTCCGGATACCCTTGAAACATCGCTGGGACTTCAGTTTTCAATGCCTCTATTTTTATCCAAGGCAAAACTATTGACAAGAGGTAAGTGCCTATTAGGTATAGACGATTCCATTGAAAAAAGGTTTCCCGCTTTAAGAACAGGTCAAAAATGATGAGAAACACGAGTTGGAATGCGATGCATTCTAATATGTATTGTAACATTATCTTAATTCTTGAAGTTTTATAATCAGCGTAGCTGAAAAGTTAGTGGAATTGTAAATTGAACCGGAACCAATTTGCCTTGAATCCCTACTAAATCTAAATTTGGCACTAAGGAAATCAAGCGTTTAGCTTCATTTTCTAGAATTTCCGATGAATCCTCCAACATTCTAGTTCGTATAGGCGAAAAATTGCCAGATTCATTAACTTCGAAAGTTGCCAAAACCGTGCCCTGAACTCCATTTTTCTTTGCTTCTTCAGGGTATACAAAGTTCCTTCCCAGGTATGACATAAACTTCTCTTGAAAACACTTTAATTGGTCTTCATTATCTTCACATCCAGGAAATACAGGCATTTCGTCTACCCTCACAGAGGGGGTTTTTAGATTTTTTATAAAATTATTTTCCTTTTCTTTTAATTTGTCATTGTGATTTAAAACCTTGGTGTTAGAATAACCGACCAATACCATTTCGTTCAGAACAATACCATTATTTTCACTTTCTTGTTCTTGAATAGAAGTATAAGCCAACATACCCAAAATCAATGGTAAAAGAAGCAAATATTTCAACTGTAAAATTCTTTTCGATTTTGATTTCTGTAACATGACAATTCGTTTTTTGATTAATGATGATTTAAAAAATTGATTGATAAATGAGATATTCTGGGTTTGAAATACCTGTGACAACATAAGTTCGTACTGTTCTTTCTTATTTGTCTTGGCAACTTTAGCATCGGCAATAAACTCATGCAGTTCAGAAATTCTGCCTTGATAGACATACACCAAAGGATTGAACCAACCAACAATCCGCATGATTTCAAAGAACATCAAGTCATAAGAGTGTTTCTGGCGTATGTGTACCAGCTCATGTTGCACGATGCTTTCATGATCCTTTTCAAAAACCTTATCCCCAAGAAAAATAGATTTGAAAAAAGAGAATGCCAACGCGTTATTTGCAATAATAATTCGAGTAAAATCTTTAAAATAATGCACTTCACCCTCTTTTCGTAATTTATAAATCCGATATAGTTTAGAAACGAAGAAAAGCGTTGCCAGTGCGACTCCCACCAAAAAGAACATGTACGGCCATGAGAGTTGAAACAGGGGTTCTTTAACTTCAACGGTTGTGACAGCTGCATCATTGACATTCCATAAATATTCCGGATATCCTTGAAACATCACAGGGACTTCAGTTTTCAATGCCTCTATTTTTATCCATGGTAAAACGATAGACATGATATAAGTAGCTATTAGGTATAGACGGTTCCACTGAAAAAAGGTCTCGCGTTTTAAAAACAAGTCATAAATGATGAGAAACACTAGCTGGAATGCAACGCATTCTATGATATACTGTACCATTATTCTTTCTTTTTAATTTCTTTCATTATTGATTCCAATTCCGAAAGACTCATATCATTCTTCTTCATGAAGAAAGAAACCATACTCTTGAAAGAACCCTGAAAATAACCATCTACTAATTTGCTGATGCTTTGGTTACTATAGTCCGATTTTCTAACTAAAGGAAAATACAAGAACCCTCTTCCCTTTTGTTCATGATCTACAAAACCCTTGCTTTCCAATATTCGAACAATGGTAGATACCGTATTATAGGCCGGTTTCGGTTTGGGCAACTCCTTAATTATTGATGCAACACTGCATTTTTCAAGCTGCCATAAAATGTGCATTACTTCCTCTTCCGCTTTCGTCAATTGCTTCATTTAACTAATTTTTCAGTTGAATTACACATCAAATATAACTAAATATTTAGTTTAAACTAATTTTTTAGTTAAAAACTTGTAACAAATAGTCTTTATCTTCGTCCAATAGAAAAATTACTTCCCTAAGGGAGATTAAAAAAATATGGACATAGCGCTTTTAGTAATCGGATTTATTTTAATGCTCCTAGGTATTTTAGGTAGCTTTCTACCTGTATTACCCGGCCCGCCAGTTAGTTGGGTCGGTCTACTTATGCTTCATCTTACCAAAGCAGTACCGGATGATTGGTGGTTCTTAGGTATCACAGCAGCAGTCGCTCTGATAATATTTGCATTGGATTATGTTATTCCTGCTATTGGAGCCAAAAAATTTGGAGGTACAAGAGCCGGTATGATTGGTACTACAATAGGACTCATTATTGGTCTGTTGGCACCTATTCCAGGAGGAATCTTCGTCGGGGCTTTTTTAGGGGCTTTTGTGGGCGAACTTTCAAACAAAACCGACAATAAAACTGCCTTGAAGGCTGCATTTGGTTCCTTTTTGGGTCTTCTTACCGGTACTTTTATGAAATTTACGGTAACTGCAATCTTTTTGGTGTTCTTTTTCAAAATAGCAATCGAAAATGGAGCAGCCCTAAATCCTTTTTAGGTTCATCTTAATTAGCCCAAACCACTTTATCCTCAATTGGTTTTCGGGTCGCTTCAGATAACTCCCCTTCATAATATCCCATATAGAAAAAGCCTAAACATCGCTCGCCTTCGTTCATCTCAAAAAATTCATCCATATACTTGATGAGTCCGGGTGAACTCCAATAACTTCCTATTCCCAGTTCTGTGCAACAAAGCCACATATTTTGTACAGCCATAGCAGTGGCTGAGATTTCCTCCCATTCGGGTACACTTTCTTTTAAGTCGCGCTGCATACAAATGGCGATTACAGCAGCTGCCTTTCTAGGGTTTTCAATAAGCTTCTTTGCCTTCATCTCCTTAGGTTTGGCCTCAGTCTCCATATATTTCAAGGAAAGAAACAAACCCAGTTTTTCTTTTGATTCCCCTTGCAATACTTTAAAACGCCAAGGCTCGGTTTTTTTGTGATTCGGGGCCCAATTGGCCGCTTCCAATATTTTTTCGATATCAGATTTCGGAATTGGTCTATCAATGTATTGAGCAGGAAAAACAGAACGTCTCCTTTTGATAAGGTCAAAAATCATAGCTTCTTTTTAAGGTAGTAAATTTAAGAATTTGATTCTACTATTTCCCCAACAATAAATCCATACAATTTTGAAGTGCTGGATTTCGGTTATCGGTTTTCCAAATCACCGAAAGAATGGCTCTTTGAGGAATCTTTTTTAGTTCGATGAACTTTACATTCATTTGAAATCCATGTTGTAAAGAAGTTGGCACAATAGCGATACCCAAATTATTTTCTACTAATTTAAAAATGGTCTGTGCATGTACCGACTTATGCGAAACCTTTGGAGTAAAGCCCGCATCTTCACAAATACTCATTATGGTATCATAATACAAGGGACTATATTCTTGTGTAAATAGAATAAAATCCTCATCCCTTAATTGCTCCATATTCCTAAAACTCTTGGTACTTAGATTGTGATTCTCTGGAAGTACCACTGAAAAAGTATCCTCATGTACTGGAGCTATTTGTATTCCTTTAGACACTCTCGCCAATCGTATGAAACCAATGTCGAGTTTGTCTTTTAAGATAGCATCTACTTGGGCTCGGTTAGAAAGTTCTTCGAGACTTGTTTTTATTCCCGATGAAGACTTCTTTAATTGCAACAATAATTTAGGAATTACATTTTGCATTGCGGAACCTAAAAATCCAATTCTAACTTCCCCCAAATTTCCACTTCCTATCGATTTTAGTTGTTTTTGAATCAACTCTAAGTGATTTAGAATAAACTCAACTTCACCTTTTAAATACGCCCCAGCAGCCGTTAATGTTACCTTTTTCTTGTCTCGCACAAAAAGTGGTGTGTCAAGAATTTCTTCCATTTGCTTTATTTGCCTACTAAGTCCTGGCTGCGAAATAAATAGTTTTTCAGCTGCCTTTCGGTAATGCAATTCCTCTGCAACTGCCAAGAAATAGTTGAAATGTCTCAATTCTAATTGATAACCCATAGTTATTGATTGTTGATAAAAATAGTATCATTAATTATCAAAAGTAATCCATAATTTTATAACAATTAAATTCAGAAGTATGATTTCTACAAAGGAGGTATTTTGTTTAGGTGAAGATTGGTTGACTGCAGGCGAGGCTATCGCAATCGCAAGTGGAAAGACGAAGGTAAAAATGACCCCGGCCACTCGCAAAAAGGTAACTTCAAGCTGGAAAATAGTTCAGGGTATTGTAGAAAAAGGACATCCTGTCTATGGAATCAATACAGGTTTTGGTCCACTTTGTACTACCAAAATTTCCAAAGCGGAGACTAAGATCCTACAAACCAATATTTTACAGAGCCATAGTGTTGGTGTTGGAGAATCAACAACTTCCGAAATTTCGAAACTGATGTTGATTTTAAAAGTGCATGCGTTAGCAAAGGGTTTTTCAGGTATTGCCGAAACAACCTTGGAGCGTATTATTTGGCATATTGAGAATGATGCCATCCCCGTTGTTCCTTCCCAAGGTTCTGTAGGTGCTTCAGGTGATTTGGCACCTTTATCACATCTCTTTCTACCACTAATTGGGTTGGGTAAAGTTAGCTTTCAAGGAAAAGAAATTTCGACATCTACCTTATTTAAACAAAAAGGTCTGAAACCGTTGGACCTAGGACCAAAAGAAGGGTTGGCATTAATCAATGGCACTCAATTTATCGCCGCCCATGCCATCAAAGTCGTTGAAAAACTACAGAGCTGTCTAGCCCAGGCAGATATTATCTCAGCAATGATGATAGAAGGGCTTCAGGGTTCCGTCAAGCCTTTCTTCAGCGAACTCCATTTGCTGAGACCTTACAAAGGAAACATTCATGTGGCTAAGCGTATCAAACGCCTGCTAAGAGGTTCGGAAATTTTAGAAGACCATATAGATTGCGAACGTGTGCAGGATCCATATTCACTTCGTTGTATTCCCCAAGTGCATGGGGCCTCTAGAAATGCTTGGTTGCATTTAAAGGAGTTACTTGAGGTTGAACTAAATTCGGTAACGGACAACCCTGTAATTATTGATGAGGAACTGACCATAAGCGGCGGAAACTTTCACGGCCAACCTTTGGCCATGGCTTTGGATTATGCCTGTCTCGCCGCCTCCGAAATCGGAAACATCTCAGACCGTCGCATCTATTTGGCCTTGGAAGGCAATAGTCCCGGTGTACCCAAACTCTTGATGGAAGATACAGGTATCAACTCTGGTTATATGATCTTACAGTATACTACCGCCGCCCTAGCGAGTGAGAACAAAGGGTTGTGTTTCCCTTCAAGTGCAGATAGTATTCCAACCTCTTTAGGGCAAGAAGACCATGTAAGTATGGGTTCTATTGGAGGAAGAAAAGCACTTCAGGTTATCCAAAATGTAGAAAAAATTCTGGCTATTGAACTTTTGACGGCCGCACAGGCCTTTGAATTTCGAAAACCAATGAAATCAGGGGTTTTCTTGGATGCAATCCACAAAGAAATTCGGAAAAAAGTTGCTTTTGCAGAAAAGGATCGGGTTTTTGCTGACGATATCAACAAAGGCATTGAAATGATACAAAGTAAGACCATTATTTCAGTTATCGACAAAGTCAAAAAAGAAAAGAATCTGAAATTTGAGGTACCTTACTCCAAAGAATTTGATTTATACTAGAAAGTTTTCTGCTTGCGGAAACGAAAAAATGTAATTATGAGACTAATAGGCCCGTTCAAACAACTCGTTCCTATGATAGGTTTGCCTTTAAAAGGAGCTATTTCAGATAGTGAACTCCTAGTTGTAGAAAACGCCGGAATCTTAATCGAAAATGGAAAGATCACTACTCTCGGCGATTACACCACCCTCTTAGCGGATGCTAAGGCATCAGGTATCAAAATTGAGGAACTATATGGCGACCACGTTTGCCTACCAGGTTTTATCGATGCCCATACCCATATTTGTTTTGGAGGTACCAGGGCCAATGACTATGCCATGCGAAATGCCGGCAAAAGCTATTTGGAGATTGCCAAAGCGGGTGGTGGTATTTGGGATACGGTAACCCAGACCAGAAAAGCGACCCAAGAAGAGCTGATCAAAAAAACCGTCAAAAGGGCAAAGCAACATTTAAAGAACGGCACGACCACTATCGAGGTGAAAAGTGGGTATGGGCTTTCGATCGAGGAGGAATTAAAAATGTTACGGGCCATTAAGGAAACCGATGCGCGGACCGCAACAGATCTAATCCCGACCTGTCTGGCGGCCCACATGCTTCCCAAAGATTTTGACGGAACTGCAGCTGACTATTTAGAGGAAATAAGCACGCAGCTTTTTCCCATCCTAAAAAGCGAGAAGTTGACAAACCGTATCGATGCCTTTATTGAAGAAAGTGCCTTTTCTGCCGAACAAATTGCCTCCTATTTCGAAAAAGCCCGGGAAATGGAATTTGACATCACCGTTCATGCCGACCAATTTTCTACAAGCGGAAGCCAAGTTGCTGTGGATTTTGGAGCCGTCAGTGCCGACCATTTAGAAGCGAGTACCCAAAAAGAGATCGAGCTTCTGGCCAAGAGCGATGTTATTGCCACAGCTCTCCCAGGTGCTTCAATCGGTTTGGGGTGTTCCTATACCCCTGCCCGTAAAATTCTGGATGCTGGAGGTGCATTGGCCATCGCCAGTGACCACAATCCCGGTTCGGCCCCCATGGGGGATCTGTTGACCCAAGCTTCAATTTTGGGCACTTTTGAAAAACTATCCAATGCCGAAGTTTTAGCGGGAATCACATTCCGTGCTGCCGCAGCGCTCAATTTAAAGGACAGAGGACAATTGGCGGAAGGTTTTCTGGCGGATTTTATTCTCTTTCATGCAAGCGACTACAAAGAGGTACTTTATAATCAAGGAAGCTTTAAACCGTGTATGGTCTATAAAAATGGGGAATTGGTGTACGATAAGCACAAAA
>CAZTLZ010000126.1:0-10356 GCA_964614665.1 uncultured Maribacter sp. | reverse complement strand
TCTTTAATCTAATAACTACTTTATATGGATTTCAAAAACCTTATTCATTTTCTTAAAGAACTGAACAAAAACAACACCAAAGAGTGGATGGATGCCAATCGAAAATGGTATAAAGAAGTTCGAGATGATTATATCGCTTGGTTGGATAATATAAATTCAAGACTAGCTGCTATTGATGATGGATATTATGACACTCCTGGTAAAAAGGGTATCAACAGAATCAATAATAATTTGATGTTCCATCCGAATAAGCCAATATATAAAGATCATTTTGGAGCAGGATTTGATAAACGCCCTAATACGGGAGATTTTTATGTTGAGGTTGGTATCGAACGTTCTATGTTCGCAGGCGGACTTTGGCGTCCTGACCCCAAACGATTACGAAGTATAAGGGATGCTATTGATTATGATGGGGAGGAATTAAAGAAGATTCTAAACAAAAAATCATTCAAAAAGACTTTTGGGGACTTGTATGATGATGTCAAATTGACCAATGCACCCAAAGGCTTTTCAAACGAACATCAACATATTGATTTATTACGGAATAAGACATTTGCCGTAGCAACCGAGTTTTCATCAGATATGGTTTTAAAAAATGAATTTGAAGAATACCTGATAACAGTTTACAAAGAAATGCTTCCGTTTCGTAGGTATTTGAATCAGGCGGTTACAGTTTAAATCACATCAAAATATCATTTTTGGGCCTAATAGGCTCTGGTAAATCAGTTTCACCTAACATTTCGCGTAAATCGATTTCAATCGTCCGACATAAAGAAAGCATTGGAATATCATTACCCATTCCTTCAAAAGGGTTTTCAGAATAATCACCTACGAGTTCCATCATCAAATACACCCACCCTACCAAAACCGTAAAGGGAACAGATAACCAAACCCCAAACTCGCCCAGTTTTGCAAACTCGGAGACCATCCCCAAAGGCAATAGAAAAATAAAGATTCCAACAAACACAAAACTCATACTACCATATTGTCGGGGCAAGGGAAACTTCTTAATTCGTTCGCATTGCCCTTGAAATGTATAGAAATCGGCAAGAAGCTTTTGCAATTCCATGTGGCGAAAATCATCAATGATGTCATCTTCTCGTAGTTGTTTTAAATCTTGACTTTGCTGGTCGATAATCTGCGTAGCTGTGTTTTTGTAATTGATGAGTCGTTCATATTCTTCTTTGGGCAAAAACTCTGGTAGCTGTGACTCACTTACTTCATCACTATGCAAACCTACTCCAAACTGTTTCATACGTTTCTCAGTAACTTTTCGAACCAGTCTATTTTGATTTATGTGTTCCCAAGAAGTAGGTATAAGCAGTTGACTTCTTAAGGCATACAACCAACCTATATGGCGATAAATAAGTTTTTGTCTTAATGCATTCAATTCTGCTTCGCTCCGTTTTTCCGAACTAAACTGGTTACTTAGGTATGCTTTGATGCTTGTGCCCCATGAACGGCTACCATTCACAATGGCACCCCATATTTTTCGTGCTTCCCATAAACGGTCATAAGCACTATTGTTTTTGAAACCTACATAAAATGCAACCGCGGTACCGATTACAGATAAGGGCAACCACGGAATAACCATCCATTCGCCTAAAGCGGTGTATTCATACATAGCTGCAGCGAATATGGCCCAAACGGAAATCCATACCATATGTCCTCCACTAAATCGCAGTATCGATTTAATATCAAAATTCTTTTTTACGTACATTTCTTTTTATTTCAGGTTATTGGAAGCTGGAATCAATCTAGCACTCAAATCCGGATGCTCCATATCCTTGTCCAATGGAAACATAGGCCTTTTGATATTCTTGTATCCTAGGCGGTTTAAATCTTGGTCAACACCTCCGGGAGTCAAGGCCATAATCCATCCCTTACGCATATCATATAGTTCAGGTACGAGGTAACCGATTTTAACTACAACGATATCCGTTTCCCGGGGATTTAATTTTAAATCAGTAAAATCTACTTCTTGGTGATATGGTTTCCGCTTTTTAGTGACGATAATGGAAACACTCCCAATTTTGACAACAACTTCCACTTCAGCATCGCGGTCTCCTTCCTTGATTGCGGTAACAGTTCCAGTTAGTTTTAGGGGAGGGGCATAACGGTTATCTACCTGTGCCCCGGCCAAAGCAGATACTTTTCCACCCACGCCCACCTTCAAAGCTTCTTCGATTAATTCTGGACCCGGAATGGAAGCATAGATCAACGAAGGACCATTTTCTAACTTGAATTCAGGTCTGTTTAAAATTTCCCTAAGCGTCCAAGTAACATCACCCGCACCACCGGCAGTAGGATTATCCCCCATATCGCTTATGATAAAAGGTTTTTCTTTACTAGCTAAGGCCATTTTCAAGCTTTCCTCTAAAGTGGCTACGGGAGCCACAAATTCGAATTCATGGCGTACATCCCAAAACGCATTGGCCAGTTTCTCTGCACCTTCAGTGACCTGTTCCTTATTATCTCCTGTTACCATAACCACGGCATGATTGCGTGATTCATCGGCCCAAGCATAACCTATCCAAATGGCCGCATCGATAACCCCTTCCATTTTTTCTATAGAGGGAATCTTTGCATACAGGCTTTTACCTGGTTCAATTCGGGTACTTGTTTTTTCACCTGGTAACAAAATAGGAACAGGAATCCATGCTTTGTATTTTGGTTTGCCCTTTCCATTTTCCAAACGGTCCAACAAATTCGTTATAGCCCTAGCCTTCGATTCGAGGGCATCTTCATGTGGGGCCATTCGGTAGCAGGTAATTAGGTCACTGTGTTGCGCTAAGGTTTCAGAAACATTTCCATGTAAATCCATTGAAGTGGAAATCAATACTTCCGTACCGACAACCTCTCGAATACGTTTAATTAAATCGCCTTCGGCATCTTCAAGTCCGATTACACTCATCGCACCATGGATATCGAAGAATAGCCCATCATAAGGACCATTTTTCTTCAGCATTTTCAATGTCTTGTTTACCATCGATTCGTAAGCTTCACGAGTTACGATTCCACCAGGGATAGACTTACCCAAAAGGGTAGGTATCCATTCTGCTCGTTTTCGAATTTCAGAATCAGCTGCGAAAAATGGATAGCGATTGAATATAGAATCGCCTATTCTGGCATGAAAAGCATCTTCATGGGTTTGAGCGGGAGAGAAGGTACTTGATTCGATACCAATACCGGCTATGGCAATTTTTGGCAGTTCTTTTTTAGTTTCGTGATTTTCCGTCTTTTCCTTGCAGTTTATACCGAGCATTAGGATTAAGACCAAAGGGAGTAGTAATTTTTTCATTAGAATATGTATGTCAGTTGGTTTTGGAAAGTGCTTTCTAAACGATGTTATATGTTTTTTCAAAACTGATTTGCAATAGTCTATGTATCTATACCGTTACAAAACCCTCTAAAGAGAATCCGCCTCTAGCTTCGCTCTGAGTGAAACTAGCAGAATTATAACAATAGAACACTGTCCGTTTTAGGGGGAAACTCATAGAAAGCAGTTCTTGTTTATGGTATGTTTAAATATAGGGATATCAACCTTAACAGAAACATAGGAATACCGTATCTTTAAAAAATAATTTTATTCAAATGGCCAATTACAATATTGATGCAAAAAAGGAGGTAACCTATGACGCCATTGTCATCGGTTCAGGAATAAGTGGTGGATGGGCTGCTAAGGAACTTTGCGAAAAAGGACTCAAAACATTAGTCCTGGAACGTGGTAGAATAGTCGAGCATGTTGTGGATTACCCTACCATGAATTTAGATCCGTGGGATACCGAGTTAAGAGGAGGGCTTACACCCGAACAGAAAAAGAAACATTATAAAGCTGGCCGATCAGGTTGGATAGGTACCGATACGGAACATTTTTGGGCTGATGATGAAGCGAACCCGTATACCGAGGAGAAACCTTTTCTGTGGTTACGAGGCCATCAAATGGGAGGAAAATCTCTTTTATGGGGAAAGCAAACCTATCGATGGAGCGACCTTGATTTTGAGGCAAATGCCAAGGACGGTCATGGTGTAGACTGGCCAATTCGTTATAAAGATATTGAACCGTGGTATACCTATGTGGAGAAATTTGCGGGCATCAGTGGAGAAGCTTTAGGGCTCCCTCAACTACCAGATAGTCACTTTTTACCTCCAATGGAACTTAATTGTGTAGAGAAGCATGTAAAAACACGTATCGAAAAAGATTTCCCAGGTAGAAATATGATTATCGGCCGGGTAGCACATTTGACACAACCACATAATGGTAGGGGGCAATGTCAGAACAGGAATAGATGTAGCCGAGGTTGCCCTTACGGTGCTTATTTTAGTAGTAACGCCGTAACCCTTCCACCGGCGAATGCTACAGGTAATTTGACGATTCGGCCCTTTTCGATTGTACAGTCCGTTATTTATGATGATAAAAAAGGAAAAGCCACTGGCGTCCGAATTATTGATTCAGAGACCAATGAGGCGATTGAATATTCTGCAAAGATTGTTTTCGTCAACGCATCTACATTGAGTACGACTCAGATTCTAATGAATTCGAAATCAGACCGTTTCGAAAATGGAATGGGTAATGATTGTGGTGAATTGGGTCATAATCTTATGGACCATACCTATAGGGTAGGGGCGATGGGAAAAGTGGATGGTTTTGATGATAAATATTATAAAGGAAGGAGACCGAACGGAATTTACATTCCGAGGTATTGGAATATTGATGAGAAAACCAAGAATGATAAGTTCTTAAGAGGTTTTGGATATCAAGGCGGCGCATATCGTGGTGGTAATGTTGCTAATACAGAGGCATTCGGGGCAGCGTATAAGGATAGTATTTTAAAACCCGGTCCATGGGAAATGTTTATCACTGGTTTTGCAGAATGTCTTCCGTATCATGATAATAAAATAAGCCTTAACAAAGATGTCCTCGATAAATGGGGACAACCAACTTTGACCATAGATGCTGAATTTAAGGCTAATGAGAAAGCGGCCAATAAGCAAATTCAAGAAGATGCGGTAGAAATGCTTGAAAAATCAGGATTAAAAGAAGTTATCGGCTTTGACAACGAACACCCGCCAGGATATGGAGTTCACGAAATGGGAACTGCCCGTATGGGTCGTGATCCAAAAACATCTGTATTGAATGAATTTAACCAAGTACATGGAGCAGAAAATGTTTTCGTTACCGATGGTGCTTGTATGACTTCATCATCATGCGTAAATCCGTCTTTGACTTATATGGCGCTGACGGCAAGGGCAGCAAATCATGCAGTATCCGAATTAAAGAAACAGAATATTTAAGTTATGGACAGAAGAAGCGTACTTAAAAAAACAGGATTATTTGTGGGAGCGACGGTTGCAATGCCATCGATGCTATCTATTTTACAATCGTGTAAGAATGAACCCCGATTGACTTGGAAACCAGAATTCTTATCTGAGATCGAGGCGAAAACCATAGGTACTTTGGTAGATATGATTTTACCAAGAACGGATACCCCCGGTGCTTTAGATGTAAAAGTCGATGTATTTATTGACAAGGTAATTGCCAAAACCTATGACGATGAGGGACAAGAAAACATACGTAATGAAATCGCATCATTTAATGCGAATTGCGAAGAGAATTTTGGCGGAATTTTTATCGACCTAGACGAAAGCACGCGTACAGAAGTACTTAAAATTGCAGAAAAGACTAGTGGGAAGTTTAATCCGGGAGTTTGGGGTAAAACTATTGGTGATCAAGAAGAAATCGGTTTTTACAGGTCAATGAAATCAATGGCGATATGGGCTTATTTCACGTCTGAGGAGATCGGAGAAAACGTTCTTAATTACGATCCTGTACCCGGTGAATACAAAGGATGTCTTCCCCTTTCGGAAGTAGGAAATCGTTGGAGCCTATAATTCTTTTAAAGTAAAGACCCACTTTGAAAAACGGCAATGTCAAAATTACCGCCCTCGATCAACTTGAAAACGACGCGGCGCTTATTGCTAATATTCAAAAGCATATTCTTCTGGATGAAGATGAAAGAGAGTATTTAAAGTCGAACATTAGTTTTGAAAGTTTTGCCCGAAGAGATTTACTTATACAGCAAGATGAGTTATGCACGAAATTGTTTTTTGTGGTTTCGGGAAGTCTTAGGGCATATAACTTAGGTGAAGACGGTAAAGAAGCGACGATAATGTTTGCCGTTGCAGATTGGTGGATTACCGATATGTATTGTTTTGCAAGTCAAATACCAGCAATGTTATCGCTGGAAGCCTTGGAAGACAGTGAAGTCGTAGTATTGAATTTTGACTCTTTCGAGTCATTATTGCATAGAATTCCCAAGTTTGAGCGCTTCTTCAGAATCCTATTCCAAAATGCGTATGCTCGCGAACAACTGCGTGTTCTCGACGCCATTTCACTAACCACAGAAGAAAGGTATCGAAGTTTTGTAATCAAATATCCGCAAATCGTTGAAAAAGTAACACAGAGGCAAATAGCCTCATATTTGGGTGTTACCCCCGAATTCTTAAGTACTGTTAAGAAGAAATAGATGTCTCTTAAACTATCTTAATTTCCAGTAGGCGATAATTCATTTCCTTTGTATAAAATAAAGTTATGATGATGATCTTAATTGCGGGGCCATATCGGAGTGGGACCAATAATGACCCGAACCGTATCAAAGAAAATATGGACAGGCTTGAAGCTCCTGCACTACCTATTTTTAAAAAAGGCCACATTCCTATGATTGGTGAATGGGTTGCGAATCCGTTGATTAAAATGGCTGGTTCCAAAGAAGTAGGTGATGCGATTTTTACTGAGATTCAATACCTTGCTTCTCACAGGGTATTGGCCAAATGTGATGCCATTTTGCGGATTGAGGGGGCTTCAAACGGGGCGGATCAGGATGTAGTACTTGCCAAAAAATTGGGATTGAAAGTATTTTATGACTTAAATGATATTCCAGATGCCGAATGATAGAATTCGAAATATTAGAAAAGAACTGCTCTCTGATAATTGGTACATACTCAACAAATTCAGTTTTGACTATCTAAATAATGATGGCACTTGGGAAGAACAGCACCGTGAAGCCTATGATAGGGGGAATGGTGCGGCTATTCTCCTATACAATCAAGAAAAAGGTACCGTAATATTGACACGTCAGTTCCGAATGCCCACCTATGTCAATGGGAATGAAGATGGAATGATGATAGAAGTCTGTGCCGGACTCCTAGATGGAGACAATCCCGAAGATTGTATTCGAAAAGAAGTAGAGGAAGAGACGGGTTATCAAGTTACTGATGTTCGTAAGGTCTTCGAATGTTATATGTCTCCAGGTTCGGTGACGGAAATTTTATTTTTTTTTATTGGCGCCTATGAAGACCGTATGAAGGTAGGTGAGGGCGGAGGTGCTGACGATGAAACGGAAAATATTGAGGTTTTGGAATATCACTTCGAAGATGCTTTGAATATGATTGTAACAGGTGAAATTAAGGATGCCAAGACCATAATGTTGCTGCAATATGCCAAAATAAGCAAGCTATTTAGATGATTATTGGTTCGCCATTTTGATTGCGATAGATAGGCAGATGGATATTTTGAGTCGAAAATCAATGAACTTCAAGTATTATGCATCGAGCTTCCAACCATTCAATAAGAATCTCGAATTTCCTCAAAGATTAGCTCCATTTGTTTTTTTACTTCCGAGGTTGGTTGCCTGAAATGATTATTCATAAAACTAAAGATCAACGTTTTTCCTGATTTGGTCAATAAGTAACCGCTCAAACAATAGACATTTCCTAAACTTCCTGATTTAGCGTAGATATACGGATTTGGGTTGCCAGCATACCAGTCTTCCAGAGTACCGGTGGTACCTCCCGCAGGGAAATAACTAAACAATTGCCCATGAGGTATATCGGTATACATTTTACTTAGAACCATGACCATTGATTCTGGGGTAAACAGATTATACCGAGAAAGCCCTGAACCATCGACCCATCGTGGAGGTTGTTTCAAATCAGTAAGTTGATTTTCTAAAATGTACTCTCGCACCTTAGAACCGCTAAGTGTATCAGATAGGGTAGAAGAGCCAAGTAAAAGCAATTGCTCTGCTAAAAAGTTATCGCTTTCATGCATCATTCTTCTTAAAACAGTGTCGGAAGGAACACTATACAACACTTTTTTCGCCCCAGCAGGCATATTTTGAGTGATAGAAATACTTCTTACAAGCGCTTTTTCGAGTAAACTTTTTGTCAACTTGTGCCTAGTTCGGAACGGAATCTCAATGGTATCTGTTCGACTTGATGCAAAGTAAAATTGATTTTGTTCCAATTCTCGATTTGTTTGATAATCGATTGCCATCACCGAATCTTTAAAATAGGAAGGAATAATATGCGTACTATCTGAATTATAAAGGGTGACTACATTTCCATACAACGGTAGAGGCCCAATTTCAGGTTGGTAGTAATAGTGGTAATCATCCCAGGCCCACCCAGGGCCATATTTCCCCTCTTGAAAATTATCCAAATAAATAGCAATGTTTTCCTGCCTTTTTAAGAAGGCAGGTGTATTGTTATCTCCGAAATAGTTGTGCAGTAAGGTCGGATCCCCGGTTCCTTCTATATAGGTGGTATCATTCTGTTTTATGTATTTCAGTGCGGGGATTGAATCGGGTAACAACTGTAGTGCACTAAATAATGTAAAGATTTTAGTATTGCTGGCCGGGGTGAAGTACTTTTCAGAGTTAAAATTCAACAATGTGTCTTTATCTTGTGTATTTACCATCAAAAAACCGGTAAATTGATTATCATATAATACTGATTTAAAGACCTTTTGGGTGCTTTTTTGAATACTACGTTTTACACCCGAACATCCAAAAAGCAGGGTGAACAGCACAGAATATGCAACTAAGTTTTTCATGAGATTAAATGTAAGCAAATAAGTCATTTCTGAGAACCAATCCTTCAAACATGATTTTATTTAATTTTTAACAAAAATTGGGCAATAACATATATGCTTTTCTGTTTAAATTTATGATGTGGATATCGCATTCGACAAACTAATTAATTAAACATTTTGGAATATGGCTAGAGCAATGCTTGAGTACACCAAAACCGTACTTAAAAAAGTGAGCTTCGATACGAAGCTTTTTTGCAAAGAATTGAAAAAAGCGATTTCAAATTTACTCCCCCACGAAATTGAAGAATTGAAACTCTGGTTAAGTAACTTTATTACTGATAAACCAGAATTAAGAGAAAGTCTTATTTATTTAAAGGTATGATTAGAGCCTCGCTTAAAGCGGGGCTTTTTATTTTTGATTAATCGGACTTATTATTTTCACGTCCTGAAAAGCAATTGCTCCGCGTACTATTCCTGAGATTACGTCGCGTAGGGCCTCTGTTATCTGAATTTTCAATTCACTTTTATGGTAGATAAGACTTACCTCCCTTGCCGGTGAGGGGTTGTCAAAGTATTTCAGATTTTTCTTTTTGACATCATCTAACTCCAATGTATTCAAATAGGGCAATAAGGTCATACCCATATCCTCATCCGCCAAATTGACTAATGTTTCAAAGCTGCCGCTTTCCAATTGAAAATGGTCATCCGCCATATTTTTTGATGCCTTACATAAATTGATGACCCCATCTCTGAAACAATGTCCGTCTTGCAACAACAACACGTCATTGACATCCAAATCTTCAGGAACTAGTTTATCAGCTTTACCAAGACGGTGGTTTCTTGGTACGTAGCCCACAAAGGGCTCATAGTACAAAGGACGCTCTTTGATAAATTCAATTTCGAGTGGTGTAGCAGCAATGGCCGCGTCAATATGCCCGTCTTGAATATTGCGTATCAAACTTTCGGTAGACTGTTCTTTGATAATGAGATTGACCCTGGGGTATTTATTAATGAATGTTTTTAGAAACATCGGTAGCAAGGTGGGCATTACCGTAGGAATGATGCCTAAAATGAAATCTCCTCCAATGAACCCTTTATCTTGATCTACAATGTCTTTGATACGGTTCGCTTCGTTTACGATATTCTTTGCCTGTGCTACGATTTTTTGTCCTACTTCGGTTATGCCTATGGGTTTCTTACCCCGGTCAAAAATCAGGACATCAAGTTCATCTTCTAGTTTTTGTACCTGCATGCTCAGCGTTGGCTGTGTGACAAAGCTTTTCTGAGCGGCCAAAGTGAAGTTTTGATATTCTGCCACTGCGAGTACATATTGTAATTGGGTTATTGTCATTCGATAGTTTTGAAGGATAAAAATATAAAAAACTATTGATAAAACTTATGATGAAAATCAGCTACACTGAATCTGAAAATCAAGTTTTTCTGTGAAAGAACATCAAATCAAAACTAGAATATTGACAAAAAAA
>CAZTLZ010000125.1:0-10402 GCA_964614665.1 uncultured Maribacter sp. | reverse complement strand
AAGTGTCGAAAAGATATTCCCCGAAAGGTTCCGTCTGAGTGAAAATGATGAGTCCGTCTTGTGTATTTACCGTTAACCCAGGTACAAAATCAAAAAAACCATCACCACCAGGTTGCACATCATTATATGCATTTAGACGGTCGAGATTAAAAACATCTAAGAGAATTCGTTCTTGAAGCTCTTTATTACCGTTGATTGGAGCTGGAAAATCATTTACGGGGGTAATATAATTCCTAGGTGTAGGATCAGAATAAAGAATATTCATTTTAAAATCCTCTTGACTTAAACGAAAAGCACCTGTAGCATAGATATTCTTCATCATTAAGTTCCAAATCGGATCTTGTGTATTGGTGATATTACTTTTGAGCAACTTAAGAATCAAAGTATTATTCTCAATAATCGGAGTAGCACCTCCTGAAATCGTTGTGGCGTCCAAACCACCATTGGCAAACTCCCCTACTTGAAAAACTTCTCCATTTATTGTGTACTGAAATGCCACCCCTAATACCTCATCATTACTTAAACGTTGGTTCAATGAGATGTACCCTAATTGAGAATTGAAGTCATAATCTCGAGTAGGATCTAGTTTTCGCGCATTTTCCAAGATTGCATAATCAAATCCCTGATTGAACGTATACCCTGGCACAGTGGTATCAAAGCCACTCTCAACCGTTGCTATTTCTCGGATTTTGTCATTCAAGACTCCCCCAGCCTGACCAATTAGCGATGGGTCCAAATCATTTGCACTGTTTCTTGGAAAAGCACTCATAGAAGATGTGTCAAAAAACCCGCTTGATGCCGCACCAGCCGTTTGACCGATTCTTGTCTTCTCCACATCGTCATCGCCCATTTGAGTAACTCCAAATCGAGTTTCCCCTAAATCCTGTAGGGCGACAATATTTCTAACATTCAATGTTTGTTGACTTCTATTGGTTACCCAAACTTCTAGTCGAGTAATTTGCACTTGACTGTTAATAAACGGATAGTTCTCAAGTGCTGTATCATAATTATCTCTAAAATATTGAGATAAGAAGAAGTGTTTATCTTCATCGTAATCAAGGGCCGTAATGGAAAATTCATTTACCGTACCACCACCTTGCGCTACAACCGTGTTGCTCTGCGAACGTTGTTCTGAAAAAACCGCGGTAACTTTTGTTCTCCCAAACTGCAATTGGGTTTTTACCCCAAAGAGACTTTGAGCCCCAGTAATGAGTGAACTATTTAGCGGCATATTCACATTACCCACCTCAATACTCTGTATGATATCGTCTTCCGTTGGCGTATAATCCAGCTTCACAATATTCTGAAAATCAAATGTGGCCTCTGTATCATAATTGGCAGTCACTTGTAATCGTTCTCCTATTTTACCCAGCATACTTAAGCTAATTCGCTGTTCAAAATCAGGGGAAAGATTAGTTCTATTCCGAGGAGATAAAGATGGATTGTCATTCTTTTGCCAAATAACGCCCAAATCAATTGCAACCGAACCTTGCGGAATTACCTCAATGGTATTTCCACCAAAAACGGATTGAAAGAAATTATTATTGATATAGAAATTAGGGAGTAAATTCTTTCGGGCTTCTTCGCTTCCGGCTTTTTTTCCGGAAAAGGCATCGGCTTTTTCCTTGAAATAATCCTTCATGCTCTCTTGCTGAACTAACTCAAAGTACTGCTCAGGTGTTAGGATGATGGGATAGCCAATATTAAACTCCCCAACACTTTCATTATATATGTACCGGTCTAAATTGGGGTCATAGATGTATTTGGAAACAATACTTTCGGGATTTTCAAGGAGTATCTTACCCAGTGCAAATCCGGTTTTTACCGAATCGACTTCTTGCGTATTCGCTTCTCCCTCATCAGTTTCTTGCCCGTAGGAAATACCTACAAAAGCAAAAAACAGCAAGAATAGAAAGGAAGACTTAAATGAAGATTTAAGTATTTGGTTTGCCCCGTTTTTCAAAGTTGTTACAAATTTTTAAGCGCGAGTTTTATGATGTTCTCAACACTTAGCGAAGGATCTTGAATCAATACCTTGTCGACAACCTTTTCAGCCTGTCTCCGAGGAAAGCCAAGAACCTCTAAAGCAGATAACGCTTCTTCTTTATTTGTATTGTTTGAATTACCGGAAACTTCATCAATATCATACACTTTCAAAACCTTGTCACGAAGGTCTAAAATCACCCTCTGCGCGGTTTTTGCGCCTATGCCCTTGATACCCTGAATAGTAGGCACATCTCCATTGGCAATGGCATCACGAATTTGAGGAGGTGAAAGCGATGACAACATGGTACGGGCCGTACTTGAACCGATACCTGAAACCGATAGTAGCAATCTAAAGATTTCACGCTCCGATTTCTCCGCAAAACCAAAAAGTGTATGTGAATCCTCCTTTACCTGCAGATGGGTATACAAACTTATATTCTCTACCTCGGCAATCTTGGAAAATGTATGGAGCGATATGTTTACAAAGTAACCCACCCCACCACATTCAATGACAACATATGTAGGATTTCTTTCCGCTAATTTCCCTTTGAGGTGATGAATCATGATTTGAGGGTTTCTTTTTATTTACGGATTTTGGCTTTTTTTCGTTTTTCACGCTCTTGAGCATCAATCGCGGCAACAGCAGTCATATTTACCATTTCATCTACACTTGCGCCCAGTTGCAAAATATGAACCGACCTTCTCAACCCAACCATGATAGGCCCTATAGAACCCGCACCATTCAATTCTTTAAGCAATTTGTAGGTAATGTTTGCAGCTTCCAAATTTGGAAATATAAGCGTATTGACTTTCTTTCCTGCCAATTTGGAAAATGGAAACTGGCTTTGTAACAGCTCTTTATTAAGGGCGAAATCAGTCTGAATCTCACCATCAACCACTAAATCAGGGTTTTTCTCATGTAGAATACGCACTGCTTCTTTTACTTTATTCGCATGTGGGTGCGTTGAAGAACCATAATTTGCATAAGATAGTAAGGCCATCACCGGATTAAAACCAAAAGTAGCTGCAACATTCGCCGTATTTTGGGCTATTTCGGCTAATTCTTCTGCTGTTGGATCAATATTAATTGACGTATCTGCTAAAAATAGTGGCCCTTTTTTGGTTATCATGATATGTACCGCCGCGGCTCTGGTCACATTTGTGGCCCTGCCAATAACTTCAAAAACAGGTTTTACAACCTTTGGATATGCCCTTGAATGTCCCGAAATCATTCCATCTGCATCCCCTTCCAAAACCATCATCGAACCAAAGTAGTTACGCTCCCTCATTTTTGATTTAGCATTGTACAAGGTAGATCCACTTCTTCCACGGTTCTCCCAATACTTGGTGGCGTAATGCATTCTCTTTTCAAAGAATTCAGGAGCATTTGGATCCACAATTTGAATGTCCGCATCAAACTCCAGTTCATCTTTCAACTCATTGATGATTTCCTTATTCCCTAAAAGAATTGGAATTGCAATACCTTCTTCATGTGAAATTTGCGCTGCCTTAAGAACGTCGATATCATCTGCCTCCGCAAAGACGATTTTCTTCAGGTTCATTTTGGCACGATTGTGAAGCAAACGTACCACCTTGTTATCATCACCTGAACGTTGCAATAGTTCTTCACGATATCTGTCCCAATCTTCAATCGGCTCTTTGGCAATACCACTTTTCATGGCAGCTTTGGCGACTGCAGGAGGAATTTCGGCTATCAACCGAGGATCAAAAGGTTTTGGAATGATGTAATCTTTTCCGAAAGTCAAACGTGTTTCACCATACGCGATATTCACCTGTTCAGGCACAGGCTCACGCGTCAACTCAGCTAGTGCCTTTACGGCGGCCATTTTCATTTTTTCATTGATACTTGTAGCGCGTACATCCAAAGCACCTCTAAATATAAAAGGAAATCCTAAAACATTATTTACCTGATTCGGATGGTCAGACCGACCCGTTGCCATAATGATATCTTTTCTGGTCTTGCAAGCTAGATCATATGCAATTTCAGGGTTAGGATTTGCCATTGCGAAAACAATGGGGTCTTTGGCCATCGAAACCAGCATATCTGGTGAAACGATATCGGCAATTGAAAGCCCGATAAAAACATCAGCATCTTTCATAGCTTCTTCAAGGGTGTCTATCTTCCTATCCGATGCAAATTCCATTTTCTCTTTTGATAGGTTTTCACGGTCTTTACGAATTACCCCCTTGCTGTCGAGCATAACGATATTTTCGTCCTTGGCTCCGAAAGCTTTATAAAGTCTTGTACAAGAGACTGCTGCTGCACCTGCGCCACTAACTACAATGCGAACATTCTCGATTTTCTTAGTTGTAATCTCAAGTGCGTTTAACAAAGCCGCCGCAGAAATAATAGCGGTGCCGTGCTGATCATCATGCATCACAGGAATATCCAACTCCTCTTTCAATCTACGCTCAATCTCAAAAGCTTCTGGCGCCTTAATATCCTCTAAATTAATACCACCGAAAGTGGGGGCAATCATCTTGACAGTTTCAATGAATTTATCTACATCTTCGGTATCGACTTCGATATCCATTCCATCGATATCGGCAAAAATCTTAAAAAGCAACCCTTTGCCCTCCATGACTGGTTTGGATGCTTCCGGACCGATATTTCCCAACCCAAGAACAGCTGTACCATTCGATATAATGGCTACCAAATTTCCCTTGGAAGTATATTTATATACCTCATCTTTATTCTTGGCAATTTCTAGGCAAGGCTCTGCAACGCCAGGAGAATACGCCAACGCCAAATCTCGCTGGGTGGTGTAAGGTTTGGTGGGAACAATCTTGATTTTACCGGGTTGTGGCTTCGCGTGATAAACCAACGCCTCACGTCTTATTTTCTTTTTGCTCATTAAGTTCTCGTTTGGAAAACAAATTTAGGGGTATTGTTCCTAAAAAAGGAAGCTGAAGTTCAAAGATTGACAATTATTTGTTTGCTTTTTTAGAAATATTCAATCGCATTGCTAAAATGGCAGCGATGACAAAAAACCCTCCGGCAAAAAGCATTGCATTAAATGCACTTCCTCCTAAAACATGTTTATATATAGGACCAAAAGTCAATGTTTCAATACCCATGGGAATGACAATCATCATATTCAAAATGCCCATATAAACTCCTCTTCTTTCCTGCGGTACGACCTTAGAAACCATGGTATAAGGAATCCCCATCATAGCGGCCCAACCGATTCCGAAAAGCACCATCGGTGCTAGCACTAACAAGGAATCATCAATAAAAGGGATTGAGAAAAGAGCTATTGCTGTTCCAATTAAACTATATGAGTAGATTTTTTTGTCACCATATTTTAAAGTAAGGGGTACCAATGCCAGCGCAACGAGAACCGTCGTAATATTATAGGTCAAACTCATTTGGGCAGATTGTGAAGTCGCTTCAGAGGTCGAATATCCCAAGGTAAGCTTAAACAATGGGGTTATGTATTGCCAATAGACAAAAAGGGCGTACCATTGGAAAAGATAAACCGCACTCAATTTCCACATAAAATTAGGCATTTCTTTAATCGCCCCCCAAATTTCCTTGAACGGCTTGGCCAAACGTTGGCTAAATGGCAATGCTTTGATATTATCTATCTCAATCATTTCTTCTTCTGAAGGTTCAATCTCCGGAGTTTTAAAAACTGACCATAAAACGGTCGTAATGGACAAGATTCCACCAATGATGAATGGATAATACATCCATTCAGGAATTGTTCCAGCAACTTCAACAGAATCAAAACCTACTAAATATTCAAAAAGTACTATCAAGCCATTGGCTAGCAATATTCCGGCACCAACAAACAGACTCTGCATTTGATAGCCTAAGCTCAATTGTTTTTCAGGAAGTTTATCTCCAACAAATGCTCGATAGGGTTCCATCGCCATATTATTTCCGACGTCTAAAATCCAAAGTAAACCTACTGCAAACCAAAGTACGGGACTAGTTGGAAAAGCGAATAAGCACAGACTACCGATAATTGCTCCAATTAAGAAATAAGGCTTTCTCCTTCCCCATTTGGGAGACCATGTTTTATCAGACATCGCACCTATAATTGGCTGAATAATAAGACCAGTAACGGGGCCGGCAATATTTAATATGGGCAGCATTTCTTCAGGGGCACCTAAGTATAAAAATATAGGGTTGATCGCAGTTTGCTGTAAACCAAAACTATATTGAATACCTAAAAAACCGACATTCATATTGAAAATTTGCCAAAAACTTAAGCTTGGTTTTTTAATCATATTCATAGGATTCGATATTTGGTTGGATATCCGCCTTTCAATATAGCATTAATAATGCTTGCTTAATCAAAACTTATCGTAAAAACTAGAAAACGTTTGCGTCAAAGAAGGATTATTTCAAAAATTTGATATTTCGCTGCAGTCCAGAAAACTTGGTTCGCTTAACCGCAGATTTTTGAAAGACTTTTTTAAAAACATCTTCCGTAATTTCTTCCCAATCTTTTTTGGACATTGAAAGTAATTCTGGATGCGGGTTGAACAAAGGCTCACGATGTGGTTTTGAGAATTTGTTCCAAGGACAAACATCTTGACATACGTCACAGCCAAATGCCCAATCATCGAATTTTCCATGAAACTCATTCGGAATCTCATTCTTCAGTTCTATTGTAAAGTAGGAAATGCATTTGCTTCCGTCAACCACATAGGGCTCCGTTATTGCTTCTGTGGGACAAGCATCGATACAGGCGGTACAAGTTCCACAATGGTCTGTTACCGGAGTATCATATTCCAATTCCATATCTACGATGAGTTCGGCAATAAAATAAAAAGAACCTACTTGTTGGGTAAGTAAATTACTGTGCTTTCCAACCCAACCTAGTCCACTACGTGCTGCCCAGGCCTTATCAAGTACTGGGGCGGAATCTACAAAGGCTCGTCCATTGACTTCCCCTATTTCTTCGGAAATAAAATTTTGCAGCTGTCTTAGCTTTGATTTAATGACATGGTGGTAATCCTGTCCGTAAGCATATTTAGACACTTTAAAAGTGTTTTTAATCTGCTCTTGTTCTGGATAATAGTTCAGAAGTAAAGAAATCACAGACCTGGCTCCATCAACCAATAAGCGTGGATCCAATCGCTTATCGAAATGGTTTTCCATATACCCCATTTCGCCATGCATGTTCTTCTCCAACCACCTTTCCAATCTTGGTGCTTCGTCCTCTAAAAAATCAGCTTTTGAAATACCACATGACAAAAAACCGAGGCGTTTGGCTTCTTCCTTAATAAACAATGTATGCCTTTCTTTGGGAGTCACGGTAAACTTGAGTGTTGCTTTGCGAAAATACAACTCTCCAAAGAACAACAACTCAAGAATATAGATCTTACCAATAACATTAATGCGGTCTTAAAAGATTTTTCTATGGCAATACTGTAACATTTTC
Organism: uncultured Maribacter sp.; assembly: GCA_964614665.1. Taxonomy (GTDB): domain Bacteria; phylum Bacteroidota; class Bacteroidia; order Flavobacteriales; family Flavobacteriaceae; genus Maribacter_C. The sequence continues at coordinate 2,999 of CAZTLZ010000125.1, read as the reverse complement.
TTTTTTTCGTAACTAACAAGAAGTATTGAAATAAACAACCCATATGATACAACTAAATAACCTAACAAAATCTTTCGTCTCTAAAACCGGGAAAGGCTTTAAAAAGCAGACCACCACGGTAAATGCTGTAAATGAAGTTTCCTTTGAATGCAAACCCGGAAGAATCTTTTCTTTATTGGGGCCTAACGGTGCTGGAAAAACCACTACCCTCAGAATGATTGCCGGAATTATCAATCCCACCTCAGGCAATGCTATTGTTGACGGTGTAGATACCTCTCAAGGCAATGATGATGTAAAAAAACGCATTGGATTCCTAACAGGTTCGACAGGACTTTACGAGCGTCTCAACCCAGATGAAACTCTTGATTTTTTTGGAAAAATTTACAAACTACCTACCGATGAACTTAAAGAACGTAAAGAATATCTTTTTGAAAAATTAGGCATCAATGAGTTCCGAAAAAAACGCATGGGACAAATGAGTACGGGTATGAAACAAAAAGTGTCGATTGCCCGTACATTGATTCATGATCCTGAGGTTTTGATCTTTGACGAACCAACATCGGGTCTCGATGTAATCACTGCGGATAGCATCATAGACTTGATCAGAGAATCGAAAAACGACAACAAGACGGTTATTTTTTCGTCACATATTATGAGTGAAGTCGACCTTCTGTGTGATGATCTAGCGATAATAAATAAAGGGTCGATCATCTACAATGACTCTTTTGACAATTTCAAGAAAGAGATGAAAGCCGATAACCTGACTCAAGAATTCATTAACCGCATAAAAGAAGCATAAGATGAGAGATTTATTCATAATCGTAAAAAAAGAATTGACTGAGCTTCTTAGGGATAAGAAAACTATTATCAATTCTATAGTTTTACCTACGCTCTTGATTCCCATTCTCATGTTCGGTGGAATCAAAGTGAGTCAAATGATCGAAAAAAGCAACCAACAAAAAACCGTTAAAATCGGTCTTGTCAACGCACCACAAGATTTTGTCAAGCTCGTAAAAAGTGATACCCTGAATGAAATTACCAACTATACGGAATCCATCGACTTCAAAACATTAATCGACGATGGCACTATTCAATCAGCTCTGGTTTTTTCTTCTGATTGGAAAACCCACATGGATAGTTTGACCAGTGGCCAAGTACAAGTATATCGCAACGGAACTAAAGACAATGTTAATCGTCGTATATCGAAAATGCTGGAAATCTATGGTAATAGACTCAAAGAACAACGTATAGCACAATTGGACATACCTGTTGAAAAAATGACCCCATTTACAGAAAACTATATTGAAGTTGGCGAACAAAAAGAGTTGATTGGAAAACGGGTAGGAGGATTCATTCCTTATATTTTCATCTTAACCATGTGGGGAGGTTGCTTATTGGCTGCCATTGATTTGGTCACAGGGGAAAAGGAACGTAAAACTATTGAAACAACATTATCATTGCCAATCTCCAAGTTCAATGTGTTATTGGGCAAAGCAATTGTAGCTTCTTTACTAGGGTTCTTACCAGCACTTTTGAACTTAATAGGTCTGATTATTGGGCTCAACTTTATTGACGGAATACCGGATAATTTTAAATTGGCCATTAATGAAATGTTGAACTTTCAGTCCATTACCATGATAATGTTATTATTGATTCCGTTTGCATTATTCTTGGCCGGGTTTATTATCGCACTTGTTGCTGGGGCAACCACCTTCAAGGAAGCGCAAAGTAAAGCTTCCCCATTGATTATTGTTATTATCATTCCTTTAGTAATGGCCCTAATGCCAGGTATAGAGTTTACATGGGCTACTGTATTCGTACCCGTATTGAATATTGGTCTGGGAGTAAAAGAAATTATGGCCGGCACAATAGATATGGGCATGTACGCCGCAATGCTCATTTCGCTTATAGCGTTTGCCGTTGCTGCTATTTATTTCAGCTATAAGAAATTTTCGGATGAGAACGCGATATTGAATTAATTTCGGTGGTTAATTGTGAAAAGGATGGAACAGTCTTACTTTGTTTCGCCCTTTTTTCTAGAAGCAAATTTTATAACCACTTCTTTAGGTTTCAAGGTCAATAACGGATTAATTTCTATGTCTTTGGTTGAAGTAGTTAGGTGAAACTTCTTAACCAAAATTGCTACGACCATAATCATCTCGTACATAGCGAAATTATTTCCGATACACATTCGAGGACCAGCACCGAAAGGAAAGTACCAATCTGAGAAATCCTTCTTGTTCTTGGAATCAAAACGATCAGGGCAAAAATCATCGGGGTTTTTCCAAAAATCAGGATGCCGATGTAATTCATAAAAACTCATTAACCAAACAGTATTTTTATCGAACTGATGACCATTTATAATATCAGCCTTTAAACTGACCCTATCTAAGATATATAAGGGTGGATACAAACGCAGGGATTCTTCGATACATTGTTTGGTGAATGTCAAACGACTTAATTGCTCAAGAATATCTTCCGATTCCAAATCAACCTCATTTACCTCCTTAAACAATTTTTTTTGAATTTCGCTATGTTTGGCAATAAGTGACAAAGTGAAGCCTAGGGCGTTCGCAGTAGTTTCATGCCCAGCGGTAAACAGCACCAATATCTCTTCGATCAGTTGTTTTCTGGACATAGGCGTGCCGTCTTCATAACGGGCATTTAAAAGCATATCGAACAAATCATCATTTTCCACTCTAGAATCAACCCTCTCCTGAACTATTTCATTCAAAATTTTCCGAGCTTCCCTACTCATATCTAAATGTCCGTCGATTTCTCCAGTTAGTCGAAACCACCATTTTAAATAGGGCAAACGAAACTCCCTCACCAACATCTCCTGAATGCGAATAGTAATTTCTTTAAGCCTTCCCATCCTCTCACGAATATCATCGGCACTAAATAATGATTGCGCAACCACCTGAAAGGCCAAATCACCCATTAATGGAAATACATTCTGCTCAGTATTCGACTTTATTCCCTGTAATTCTTGTTGAATC
>CAZTLZ010000124.1:0-10430 GCA_964614665.1 uncultured Maribacter sp. | reverse complement strand
CGTAGCGACCACTGTGCACGCAACAATAGCGGCGGTTTCAGTTCTCAAACGATTGCGACCAAGCGAAACCGGTAGAAATCTATTTTCATAAGCCAATTCAATTTCGGTTTTTGAAAAATCTCCTTCTGGTCCGATTAAGATAGTGATATCTTTATCAGGAGCTACCCGTCTTTTAAGATCAAGCTTTTCCTCATCCTCACAATGTGCTATAAAACAAAGACCTGAACGCTTTTGTGTCATGAATTCTTTATATGATATGGCCTCATTCAACTTTGGAAGGTAAGTTTGCAAAGATTGTTTCATACCAGATTGCACCACTTTTTTCAGCCGCTCCATTTTGATCGTCTTTCGCTCGGATCTTTCGCAAATTATAGGGGTTATCTCATTCACGCCAATTTCAGTAGCTTTTTCTAAAAACCACTCGAAACGATCATTTAATTTTGTTGGTGAGACTGCCATATGTAACCAATGTTTTGTTGGATGCTTTTTGGTAGTGTCGAATATTTCGGCCTTACATTTCTTATTATCTGAAAAAATAATTTTTGCTTCGAACCAGTAGCCCTTTCCATTAGTGATATTCAGAATATCACCCTCTTTTTTTCGTAGAACTTTTGTTATGTGCTTGCTTTCTTCTTCTGAAAAGGTGAATTGAGAAACACTACTATCTAATTGGGGGCTGTAAAATAATTGCATAATGGGTCTAATAATTTTTATCGATTTCAACTTCCTATAATATAGCGGGCTTTTGCCGTGATATCGTTTGTTGTAAATTCTTTTTCTTGATATTTAAAAAAACCAACAATGCCGATCATCGCGGCATTATCAGTACAATATTCAAATTTAGGAATATAGGTTTTCCAACCCAGTTCTTTTTCAGCATTTTTTAAAGTTTCCCTAATACCTGAATTCGCTGATACGCCCCCACCAATTGTTATATGGGTGATTCCTGTTTGCTTTACGGCCTTCTTAAGTTTGTCTAGTAGAATTTGGACAATGGTAAATTGAATCGAGGCGCAGATATCATTTAAATTTTCTGAAACAAAATCAGGGTTTTTAGCGGTTTCCCTTTGTATGAAATAGAGAATACTGGTCTTTAGACCACTAAAACTAAAGTTCAGGCCATCAACTTTGGGCTTTGGAAAAGGGAATGCCCGAGGGTTTCCTTGCTGTGCATATGTATCTACCAAAGGACCACCAGGATAAGGAAGACCAAGAATTTTAGCGCTTTTATCAAAGGCTTCACCCACGGCATCATCAAGTGTTTCTCCTAGGATCTGCATCTCAAAATAATCCTGCACCAATACTATTTGAGTATGGCCTCCGCTGATGGTCAAAGCTAAAAAAGGAAAATTTGGCGCGTTCATATCTTTACTTTCAATAAAGTGGGCCAAAATGTGGGCCTGCATATGGTTGACCTCGATTAAAGGCACATCAAGTCCCATTGCAAATGATTTAGCAAAAGAAGTACCTACCAATAGGGAACCCATGAGTCCTGGTCCTCTTGTAAAAGCTATGGCCGATACTAGTTTTTTATCGATATTTGCTTTTCGTAAGGCCTGGTGCACAACTGGAACAATATTTTGTTGGTGCGCCCTTGAGGCAAGTTCAGGAACAACACCCCCGTACTCCTCATGAATTTTTTGCGTTGCTACTACATTGCTCAACACTTTTTTGTTTTGCAGTATTGCAGCAGATGTGTCATCACAAGAAGATTCTATGGCAAGAATATAAATAGTTTCGTTTTCCACAATTTGGAATAAAAATTGAAGTATAGCAACGCAAAGTTAAAACATAAACTACTATCAAAAAACTTAGAAAAATACTGCTAAGAATAGTATTGGTATTCATGCTGATATCTGTTTTGGGTACTATTATTCTTTCTCTTCCTGCCGTGCAGACCCGTTTGGCAAATGTCGCTACTAACTCGATTAATAAAGAGTTCGGAACGAACATCAATATAGAACAGCTAAGGGTTTCTCTAATATCTTGGGATACATCATTGAAAGGGGTCTACATAGAAGATTATGAAAAAGACACTCTTTTTTATATCAATGATTTAACCACCTCCATTCTGAGCGTGCGTAATCTAACCAAAGGCAAATTAGAATTTGGAGCTATTGAAATTGACCAACTCGATTTCAAATTGCAAACGTATAAAGATAGTATCGGTACCAATTTAGACGTTTTTATAGATAAGTTGGATGATGGTAAACCTAGAAAACCGGGTACTCCACCCTTCTTTTTCTCTTCTTCTCACATCCAAATCGCCAACAGTACTTTCAAACTTCTAGATGAAAACCGTGAGACTGTGAAATTGTTGGATTTCAAGAATTTGAATATAAATGCTAAGGATTTTCAGATTTTAGGCCCTGAGGTGACTGCGAATATTGAGGAAATGTCTTTTGCGAGCCATAGAGGTGCCGTAGTGAATAAATTAGCAACTGATTTTAAGTATACCAAACAACAAATGCGTTTTGATTCATTGAATATTCAAACACCTCAATCTGAATTAAAAGGAGGTTTGGTATTCAATTATGACCGTAAAGACTTTAAAGATTTCTTGAACAAGGTGAATGTAGTAGCAGAGTTTTCCGATTCAAAAGTAGCCTTGGATGAAATAAATATTTACTACGACCAATTTGGAACGGGAAAAACAGTCCAGTTTTCATCGAAAATCAATGGAGTTCTAAATGACCTCAATACAGAAGAATTATTTATACAGTCAGAGAATACTGGAATTCGTGGGGATTTCAACTTTAAGAACCTTTTTGGTAAAGATGATTCATTTGTGATGAATGCCCAGATAAAAAATGTGACCACAAGTTATTATGAGTTACGTTCATTATTACCCAATATTTTAGGTACGTTGCCGGCTTCATTTAGAAAATTCGGTCAGTTCACCGTTAGGGGAAATGCTGTAGTCTCAGAAACCGCCATTGATGCCAAAGTAAATCTAAATTCTGCTGTAGGTAGCAGTTATGTAGATTTGAATTTGACCAATATTGACAATATCGACAATGCGACTTACAAAGGATTTGTTTCACTCATTGATTTTGATTTAGGTGATTTTGTTGAGCGGCAGAGTCTTGGGAAAATCACTTTGGATTTTAACGTAGAGGGGGAAGGACTTGCCGGAGAAAACTTAAATACAGAGGTTATTGGGCAGGTGTATTCAGTGTTTTTTAATGGATATAACTATCAAGACCTAAAGGTTTCGGGAATAATTAAGGATCAACTTTTCGATGGGTCCTTGATAAGTGACGACGATAATCTGAAATTTAATTTTAAGGGTTTGGCGGATTTTGGATCCGAAAAGAACAATTTCAATTTCATTGCTGCGGTTGATTATGCTGACCTCAAGCGATTAAATTTCATTAATGATAGTATATCTATTTTCAAAGGTAATGTGAATATGGATATTACCGGAAATTCATTGGATGATATAGTGGGAGATATCAGGTTTACAAAAACTAATTTTGAAAATAAGAACGACACCTATTATTTTGAAGATTTCAAGATATCCTCCACTTTTGACAATGATTCCACAAGAACGATAGATATCAATTCTACAGATATCATAACAGGGTATATGAAAGGCAATTTCAAGGTCAAGGAACTCGGCAGATTAGTACAGAACTCCTTAGGTACCGTTTACACCAACTATAGGCCCTTCAAGATTTCCGATGGTCAATCCTTGGCCTTCAATTTTAAGATATACAATAAAATTGTAGATGTTTTTTTTCCAGAAGTTACTTTTGACCCCAACACATTTATTAAAGGTGATATAGTCGCTGATGAGGGCGATTTCAAACTTAATTTCAAGTCGCCCAGTATTGCGGCATATGGCACAAAGGCCGATAAGATCGAATTGAAAATCGACAATAAAAATCCGCTGTTCAACACCTATGTTTCAGTTGGTGATCTTTCGACTCCTTATTATGATGTCAAAGATTTCAACTTGATAAATACAACGCTAAAAGACACTTTGTTTTTTCGAACGGAGTTCAAGGGGGGTAGTGAATATGATGACAGTTACAACCTTAACTTCTATCATACTTTCAATAATCAAAATAAATCGGTCATAGGTCTAAAGACATCTGATGTAAATTTCAAAGGCAATACTTGGGTTTTGAATAAAGACGGAAATGCCCAAAACAAGGTTATTGTGAATAGAACCTTAGATAGCATCTCTATTCAAGAAATTGTGATGAATAATGATGAGCAGGAACAAATTCGATTGCGTGGCCAATTGGCCGATTCTACATTCAAAGATTTGCAACTTCAATTTAAGATTGTGTCACTGGATAAAATCGCTCCGGTAATCGATAGTCTTAAATTAAAAGGAGAAATCAATGGAAACTTGAATATTTTGCAGAAAGACGGTATTTATTTACCGAGTTCAAACTTAGCCGTGGATGACTTTTCGGTTAACGATGTTCGACTTGGTGATCTGACGATGAGCATTGTCGGAAACAGGGATTTATCCGATTTTAGAGTAAACTCCCAAATCACGGACAATGGTATTGAAAAATTGGGGGTAGTAGGCAGTATAGATAATTCAGGAGATATTCCTCAAGCCAATCTTCTGGCGAATTTTCTAAATTTTGATTTAGAACCCTTTAGCCCTCTCGGAGAGGGAGTTATTGATCATATACGAGGTGATGTGAATGGAAGTGCACGAATTGTTGGTGACATCAATAGTCCTGATATCAATGGACTTTTGACTTTGAACAACGCAGGCATAGCTGTGCCCTATCTTAATGTTGATTATTCGTTCGCTCCGAATTCTCGGGTGAGACTAGCCAAGCAGACATTCGACTTTGAGGAAATTGCATTAACGGATGTTGTGGAGAATACGAAGGCCACTATAGACGGTACCATTAATCATACTGCTTTTAAGGATTGGATTTTGGACCTCAATGTCGATACTCATAACGATCGTCTATTGATTTTGAATACGGAGTTTGATGAAGAAGAGTTGTATTACGGGGCGGGCTATTTGAACGGTACGGGTAGAATTTTTGGTCCGACCACAGCATTGACTATCACAGTCGACGGTGAAACAGCACGAGGCACCTCTTTAAAGATACCATTAAGTGATGTTGCGTCCGTGGGTGATTATTCTTTTATAAACTTTATAGATAAGAAAAGTGTAACTATTATTGATGCCGAGCGTGTGTTGAATGATGTCGAAGGTCTTGAACTGGAATTTGATCTTGACATTACTCCGGAGGCCGAGGTAGAGATTCGTGACCCTGAAACAGGTAGTACCTTGAAGGGTACTGGAGAGGGTATTGTTTTAATGCGAATTAATACAAGGGGTAGATTTGAAATGTATGGCACCTTTGCCGTTGTTACAGGAACCTATAATTATAAGTTTGGAAATATTATCAACAAGACGTTTGATGTGAAACCAGGTGGCACGATTAACTGGGAGAGAGATCCTTTGGCAGCCCAAATAAATATGGAAGCTGTATACTCCTTGAATGCCAGCCCTGCTCCACTTCTTCAAAATTCAGGATATACAAGAAGCGTCCCAACTGATGTTGTCATTGGTCTTACGGGAGAATTGGAAAGCCCTGATATCGCATTTAATATTGAATTTCCAGGGGTAAGTTCAGTTGTACAATCAGAATTGGAGTACACGCTACAGGATCCAACAGTTGAAGAACGAAATGCATTATTCCTTTTGGCTCAGGGCTCCTTTGTAAACGATCAAACCGGCATAACATCACAGGCGGTAACAGGTAATTTAATACAGTCCGCTTCTAGCATACTTAATCAGGTGCTCAGTAGTGGAAATGATAAGTTTAAATGGGGTATCGACTATCAACAAGGGTATCAAGATGTAAATACGGATGTTCAAACGGATGATAGGGTAGGTGTCTCGGTGTCCACTCAAATCAGTGATAGGCTACTATTCAATGGAAAAGTAGGTGTTCCTGTGGGAGGTACACAAGAAACCATTGTGGCGGGTGATTTTGAAATTCAACTACTGTTGAATGAGGAAGGTACCTTGAGCGCGAAGTTTTTTAGTCGTGAAAGTGAGATTCAAGAATACCTGCAAAGAGCAGGAACCACACAAGGAATAGGGCTTTCATACGAAGTCGATTTTGATACTTTTCGAGAAATGTGGCAACAAATGTTTGGTAAAAAGAAAGAAAGCGAAAAAAGTGAACCCAAAGCAATCGTTCCCAAATCAAAAGAAGCTCCTATCATGGTTATGGGAAAGGATAGTCTTATCCGAGTCCTGCCCAAGAATAAAAAACTCGATTAATTATCCCTGTGAACTTGAGTATTTACTGTATTTGCCTCCAGAAAATTGCATTTAAATTACGAAATCGTTTGAAGTGTTATTAATTCACTAATAAAGGTTCTAGACTGTTCCAAAATTCGAATAAGTTTCCTAATTTCGCTAGCTTAATTTTTTATGGCTTCAGAGTTGAAAAAAATAGGGGTTTTCACTTCAGGAGGAGATTCTCCGGGAATGAACGCGGCCATCCGGGCAGTAGTTAGGACATGCGCTTACATGAAAGTTGATTGCGTTGGTATATATAGAGGTTACCAAGGCATGATAGAAGGCGATTTCAAGCCTATGGATGCCCGCAGCGTTAATAATATCATTAACAAAGGAGGCACGATTCTTAAATCTGCAAGATGTCAAGAATTTAGATCAGAAGAAGGGCGAAAAAGAGCACATGAGCAGTTATTGGCGGAAGGTATAGATGCCTTTGTTGTTATTGGAGGAGATGGAAGTTTTACCGGTGCAATGAAATTCAACGAAGAATTCAACTTTCCTGTAATCGGTATTCCGGGCACTATTGACAATGATATTTTCGGGACTTCAAATACCTTGGGTTTTGATACCGCCTTAAATACCGTTGTGGAGGTCATTGACAAAATCAGAGATACAGCAAGTTCTCATAACCGATTGTTTTTTGTTGAGGTCATGGGGCGTGATGTTGGACATATCGCACTTAATGTGGGTGTTGGTGCTGGGGCAGAAGAAATTTTGATTCCTGAAGAAAATCTCGGATTAGAACGTTTGCTTGAGTCCTTGAAGCGAAGTAAGAAATCAGGAAAGTCATCAAGCATCGTTGTAGTTGCCGAAGGAGATAAAATCGGGAAGAGTGTTTTTGAACTAAAGGAATATGTTGAAGAACACTTGCCAATTTATGACGTTCGTGTATCTGTTTTAGGTCACATGCAACGTGGTGGGTCTCCTTCTTGTTATGATAGGGTGTTAGCCAGTAGAATGGGAGTGAAGGCCGTGGAAGCGTTGATCGAAGGAAAAACCAATCTTATGGTAGGGGTACAGAATAATGAAATTACATTCACACCTATTAGTAAAGCTATAAAGGGACATACAAAAATAGATAAGGAACTCATTCGAGTTTCAGATATAATGACAACATAATAAACTCAAAAAGAATAGAATAATGTCAAACTTGAAAATAGGAATCAACGGATTTGGAAGAATAGGTAGATTGGTCTTTAGAACCACTATAAAAAGAGGTGATGTCGATGTGGTCGCAATAAATGATTTATTAGATGTAGAGCATTTAGCATATTTATTGAAGTATGATTCTGTTCATGGTAAATTCGATGGAACTGTTGAAGTGCAAGATGGAAATCTAGTGGTCAATGGAAAAACAGTTCGTATTACGGCAGAAAGAGATCCAAAAAATATTGGATGGGATGCTGTAGATGCTGAAATTGTGGCAGAATGCACAGGTATATTTACGACACTTGAAACCGCACAATATCACATTGATGGTGGTGCTAGAAAAGTAGTAATCTCAGCGCCTTCGAAAGATGCACCGATGTTCGTTATGGGGGTTAACCATAATGAAGTAAAGGATTCTGACACGATCGTATCCAATGCTTCTTGTACAACAAACTGTTTGGCTCCTATTGCAAAAGTGTTAGACGATAATTTCGGAATCGAAGAGGCTCTAATGACCACAATCCACGCAAGTACATCAACTCAATTTACCGTTGATTCTCCTTCTAAAAAGAATTATCGTTTGGGTCGATCGGCAATGTTGAATATTATTCCGTCGACTACTGGCGCGGCGATTGCAGTGACTAAGGTAATACCTGCTTTAAAAGGAAAACTTACGGGAATGGCCTTTAGGGTGCCTACAGCAGATGTTTCCGTAGTAGATTTAACCGTTCGCCTAGAGAAGGAAACTTCATATGAAGAAATCAAGAAAGCTTTTAAATCAGCTTCAGAAGGTAGTTTAAAAGGGGTCTTGGGATATACGGATGAAAGTGTTGTTTCTCAAGATTTTGTTTCTGACCCAAGAACGAGCATTTTTGATGCCGGTGCGGGAATCGAATTGAATTCAAAATTTTTCAAATTAGTTTCTTGGTATGATAATGAGGCTGGATTCTCTAATAAAATGGTGGATCTTACTCAGCACGTAGCGAGTTTATAAACTTTTATTTTTTGATATCCTGAAAATTAGTGCAAATACGCTAATTTTCAGGATATCATTTTTAAAATGGTAAGGTATGGTATTGATTGTTGATAGTGGAGCTACGAAGGCTGATTGGATTGCCTTAGATGAAAAGGGAGAACGATTATTTCTTACCCAAACTTTAGGCTTGAGTCCTGAAGTCTTGACTAAAGCAGTTATTGAAGATAGGCTTGCGAATAATTTTGAACTATCAAAAAATAAAGAAAAAGTAACACGCCTGCATTTTTACGGAGCAGGTTGTGGTACGGATAGAATGAAAAAATTTCTCAAAGAAATTTTTTCTGATTTCTTTCCAAATGCCAAAATACATGTAAAGGAGGATACATACGCCGCTATTTTTGCCACAACAAAAATAGGTAACCAAAGTATTGTCTGTATTTTAGGTACTGGGTCTAATTGTAGTTATTATGATGGCCATCAACTTTTTCAAAAAGTAACTTCATTGGGTTATATTCCTATGGATGATGGTAGCGGCAATTTTTTTGGACGGAAGTTGATTCGCGACTATTACTTTCATAAAATGCCACAAGATTTGGCTATGAAATTTGCTAAAGGTTATGATCTTGATGCCGATGTCATAAAAGAGAATCTTTACAAACAGCCGAATCCTAATACTTATTTAGCGACTTTTGCTCGGTTTTTGGTCGAGAACAAAGAACATCCGTATTGCAAAGGTGTCATCGATAAGGGGTTTCAACAGTTCGTTAATAACTACATTATGCAGTTCGAGCTGGCCACTAAAGTACCGATTTGTTTTGTTGGTAGTATTGCTCATTACCTCCGAGATGAGTTGACCACGGTTCTGGAACGCAATGACCTTATAGTTGGTTTAATTCGGCAACGACCTATCGATGGATTGGTGGAGTTTCATAAAGAAAATCTGTAAAGAGCCAGTCGTTCCCTGCATCTACTTTACTGCAATCATTGAAATCTCGACATTGACGAACTTTGGAAGGTTCGCAACTTCAACTGTCTCCCGTGCCGGTGCTGTTTCCACATTGAAGAAGCTTCCGTAAACTTCATTCACCAGAGAAAATTGATTCATGTCTTTTAGAAAAATAGAAGACTTTACGACGTTCTCAAATGACATTTCAGCTTCTTCAAGAATGGCATGTAGGTTTTGCATGCATTGAGCTGTTTCTTTTTTGATATCTCCTGATATCATCTCGCCAGTTTCTGAATCCATGGGAATCTGACCTGATATATACAAGGTATTGCCGCTTAGAATTGCCTGGTTGTATGGACCAATGGGAGCTGGAGCGTTTTTGGTATTGATTATTTTTTTCATAATTAGTAAATTTAAAGCGATTATTTCCAAGGCGGAGTTTAGTTGGTTTTTATTAGCCAACTACCTAACTCTTGGGGGTTGACTTCGATTTTCCCATTTCAAATCCTTTAAAATGCTCGCACTGATTCCTATGAAAAAATTCCATTGGCGGTAACGGCCAAAAGGCGTCCATGTAAAACGCATGTCAAAACTTTTCAAATTTCGTTCAAAACCCAAAGAGGTTAAACCAAAGCCTTTATTTACGAAATCATAACTAGAATTGCCCCGTATCTTCCAACGTGGTGAAAGTTCAATATTTCCAGAGAACATGATGGAGTGATTTGTCAATTCACCCTGTCTATTATTGTTGTTGTAAGATGCCGAATAGGCCAAATTCAATTCCCAAGGTATTTTGGTGCCATAAACAGGGTTTTCAATATCTGATTCGTCCTTTCGGTCTCGATTGTCGAGCGTGTTAAAGTCGTTAGACTTGCCAAAAAGCTCGTCTTCTCGTCCTCCACTTTGTGCAACATAGTCATATTCGCTAACTTCTTCCTCCTCTACTTCCTCTTCATCTTTTCTGCCAAACATCGAACTATCAATCCTATAACTAATGTTCATATTAGCTCTTGTCAGTCGCAAAAGGCTTCCACCATTATCAATGTTCCAGGTATCTATTC
>CAZTLZ010000123.1:0-10550 GCA_964614665.1 uncultured Maribacter sp. | reverse complement strand
CTATAATTCAGATTAAGCGGCAAGAGCGTAGTTATTATCGCCAATTAAAAGTGTGGAAAATGAGATTAACGAGCTGTTCACCAGCGCTCGACATGCTTATAGTGTTATTGGCCTTGCTGTCAAAACCAGTCGGCCCCTTCAATGAGTTGGGTAAGCATAGCTTACGGCAAACGAATTGAATTCTGAGTACCCCGGTGACTACATATTTAAACTCAATTCTCTCACGATTTTTTTCAAAGAACGATTATGAGCGTTTCCACGCTATGGTGTGGCCGGGCCTAACGCAAACCCCACCTAATATATGGTGAGCCGCCAAAGATACCCCAAAAAGTATTCCAAAAAAAGTTTTGAAAGCGTTCGGTCATCTGTTACATTTGACACCAGATGAGATGTAAAAGTTATAAAATCAGCATTCAATGAAATTCGGAATCATTCGAGAACGCAAAAACCCGCCAGACAGGCGCGCGGTACTATCACCAAAAGCGTGTCAAAAGGTCATTTCCAATCATGCAAAAGCAGAACTAATCGTGGAACCTTCCCCAATTCGAGTTTTCAAAGATTCGGAGTACCAAGCTGCCGGATTCGAAGTAGCTTCCAAAATGAAGGAATGTGATGTGCTTCTCGGGGTAAAAGAAGTACCGATCAAAGATCTTATTCCGAATAAAAAGTATTTTTTCTTTTCGCATACCATAAAAAAGCAACCCTATAATAGGAAATTGCTACAGGCAGTTTTAAAAAAGAACATTGAGTTATATGATCATGAAGTTATCACAAACCAAAAGGAGCAACGATTGGTGGCTTTTGGTCGATACGCTGGCATCGTTGGTGCCTACAATGGTCTTCGAGCATACGGACTCAAGCATGGTCTTTTTAAACTGCCGAAAGCCGAAACATTGGCGGATCAGCAGGCTCTGATTGCCGAATTGAAAAAAATCAAACTGCCTAATATCAAAATTATAGTGACGGGTAGGGGCAGAGTGGGTAATGGTGCTCGTGAGATGCTTGACGCCATGGATATTAAGAAAGTAAATGTAACGGACTATCTTGAGGAGGAATTCAATGAACCTGTCTATTGCCAAATTGATGCCTCTGATTACAACAGGCGCAAAGATGGCGTACGGGGTAATAAGGAAGATTTTTTTGCAAATCCTGAAGAGTACAAAAGTAATTTTTTTCGTTTTACCCGGGTCTCTGATTTCTATATTGCCGGTCACTTTTATGGGCAAGGGGCACCCTATTTGTACACTCGTGAAGATGCCAAGCATCCTGATTTTAAAATCAGTGTCGTGGCAGATGTGAGTTGCGATATTGATGGACCGGTAGCAACGACCATACGGGCATCTACCATAGCAAAACCCATCTATGGATATAATCCGAAAACTGAAACCGAAACCAACTACAAGAATAAATCCGCAATCGCCGTTATGGCGGTAGATAACCTTCCCTGTGAGCTACCCCGCGATGCTAGTGTTGGTTTTGGTGACGCCTTTGTGAAGAATGTGATTCCCGCTTTTTTCAACAAAGATAAAGATGGGGTTCTTCAACGTGCCCGAATGACCAAAAATGGGAAATTGACTGAGCGATATGGTTATTTAAATGATTATATAAATTGTTAATTATCTATATTTAACATCATTATTCGGAAACAATGAACTTGAAAAAACTACTCTCTACATTCATATTTATCTTGTTATCTATTTATTATGGCTTTTCTCAAAAAAACTTTTCCAAAGGCTATTTTATTGATAATGAAAACCGAAAAATAGAATGTTTCATTAATGATCTTTCATGGAAAGAGAATCCTACTTCATTTGAATATAAAGCTTTAGAAACATTAGAAATACAACAAAAGAACATTTCGGATGTTAAGGAGTTTGGGATACATGACTTGGCAAGGTACGTCCGAACAGAGATTAATATAGATAGGTCGTTTCGAGACGGTGAAACTGAGATAAATGATAGGAAACCTAATTATATTGGGCAAACCGTTTTTATTGAAGTTTTGATTGATGGCCCCGCTAGTCTCTATGTTTATAAAGAAGGCAAGGACAAATGGTTTTTCTTCAAATCTGGTATTGACAATAATATTGAACAATTGATTTACCGCAAGTATATATCTAAATCAGAAGATTTTGAAGAATACAGCTTGTTTCGTCAACAATTAAAATTTGCAACTGATTGTGATAATATTTCTAATGACCGTTTGGAGAAAGTTCAATATAATGAAACGGATTTAGGAATAATATTTTTTAAATATAATGCATGCAAAGCCAAAAGGCAGACGTCATTTATAGGAAATCGTGACCGTAGTCTCTTTACTTTTACACTTCGTCCAGGTTTGGATTTTAATGATTTTTCGATTAATAGCAACTCTCTCAATAATGGGTATGAGATAAGAAGTGGTTTCAGACTTGGGTTTGAGCTTGAAAAGCTTTTTTTAATACATCAAAAGCGTTGGGCATTTATAATGGAGCCTGCCATTAGGCACATTGTTTTTGAAAGAGAAGGTGAAGAAAAAGGTCTTAGAGCTTTAGAAGTGCCAATAGGTTTAAGGCATTACTTTAGACCCAACGCTAATAGTGGGATTTTTTTAGATGCTTCTTATGTTTTAGATTTTACCATATTAAGAAATAGTGTTACTGGAGGAATCGGTTATAAGCATAGAAGTAACATTTCTGTTCAGTTTAAATTAGCACAACGAAAAAATATTGAACGAGCTTTTGGAGATTTAGAGGGTGATATTAATATATACACCTTTATTATTGGTTATTCTTTTTAAGAAGATATAATGAATTCTTTATTGTAAGTTCTTAGCAAATTGGTTTTTGTTTAGAACATTATCTTTTGACCCAAAACCGAACAGGAGACCAACTACAAAAACAAATCGGCCATTGCAGTCATGGCGGCGGATAGTTTACCTTGCGAACTCCCAAGGGATGCCGGCAAAGGTTTTGGGGCCGCTTTTGTGAAGTATGTTATTCCTGCTTTTTTTAATAGAGACGAAGATGGTATACATAAACCTGCCCTTATGGCTAAAAATGAAAATTGACTAAACGTTATGCGTATTTACAAGATTATGTGAATGGGAAGGATTGACATCAGAAAAAAGGAATAGTGATTAATAGTATTTTCAAAAATGAAAAAACTACCTGCCTAGTAAAATTGTTCTTTCCATAACCAAAGTAACGGCTATCCCAAGCGTATAAGCAACCAAATCCTGTACACTAAAAGAATTCCCAAAGACTAAATTTGCCCATTTTTGGTGTTTGATTCCCAAGTAAAGAAGAAAATCGGTCAACTGTAGAAATTCGACAGCATACGCTATTAATAAGGTTGCCATAGCAATGATCAATTGACTTCCCCCTAGGAAGCTTCTAAAGAAACAATAAAGAAGAATAACTACCAGAAAATCACCTACGGTATGCCTGATAAAACCAACTTTGAAGCATACTGCAATTGCTATTTCGGTCAAGAAAAGTAAGATGAAGGTTAAGAAGTAGTTTTTGTTGAACGTTAGTTTCATGATTTTCGATTCAGTTTGTTTTGAAAAGTTTGGAAGTTGCTCCCCTCCTTGAAAAAGGAGGGGAGCTTTTACAATTGGTATTCTTATTCAGACCGCCTGTCTTTCCCGTATTCTCAAAACCGATTGCAACACTAAAAATAGAATCCAAAGAAAACCACCAAAGGCAAAAGTAATCAGCCATGTTTTTGGTTCACGTAGATTATAGAGTGTCTCGAAGAATATAGATTTGGGTTTTGTGAGTACATCCCATGAATTAAAGCGTAAAAACCGCCCAAGGTAAATACCAAATCCGCTTAGTAAACACACTTTGAATATGGTATAGGCAGCAACGGTCTTATCATAGCGTAATCGGATAATTTCAGACATATCAAGTAGGGACAATAAACCTAAAACAAGGCCATTCAGGGCGAATACAAATACCAGGAAAAGGTCTAGCCATACTAAGTTCGAAGCGCGGTTGTGTAGATGCACAAGGTCGGTAATGATATATGGGCTGTTGGGTAAAAATAGGATCCAAGTAACAAATAATAGCCCGCTAAAAAGCTTTGAATTCTGAAGATACGAACTGTGCCTCAATGTCTGGGAAATCAAAAAAGGGACACCTGCCAAAAAGAGATTCCACACTAAAAAGAAATAAAAATAACTATGCGTGATTTTAGCTCGAAATAGGAGTAGAATTATGGCAAACCCCATGGACATTATCAGATTGAAGTAAAGCGATTTGTTTTTAACTGCAAGTGCTTTCATATGGATACGATTTAATTTGTTATAAATGATTTGATTCGAACCATTAGTAGGACCAATGCTAAACCTATAAGCAGTATTATGTTCTGAAAAGCGATAGGTATTTTTTCAAATGGATTCTTCATGGTTTCTATAATAGGTTTAAATAAAAAAATGTGATGGGAATATTTGCTAAGACAATAAACATGGTGCTTAAATGCTCAGGGTAATCTCTATAGTGGCGAATGGTATTGACCAAAACAAGAAGTAACAGTATTGTATTGGTAAAGGCTGCCAAAAGGGTATAACAATAGCCTATGCCTACGAATCCAGAATCACCACTAGTTTTGAATAGTAGTAGGCAAACAGTACCTAGAGCAAAGCTTATTATCGCTATTTGGACTGCGACATAGTTAAGAGGATGTTTAAATCTGTTTTTCATTCCTGTACGTTTTATTGAATTAAGAAAGTCGATTTGATACGTTCGATGGGTTGGTTTAATAATTTGTAAAAGTCTAATTGGTGAAAAGGAAGAGATGATTTCCCCCGTGAGTAACACGTTGCAAACAATTTCAACCGATCCGGATATAACAAGGTTCCTAAAAAGATGACTGAAAAGAGGTAAATACTCCGTTTGCCATTGCCCAATAAATAGAACTGCATGCTAATTTCTTCAGCTACGGTAATTCCTGTTCCGGTAAGTACATGAAAGACATCATGACTCTCCAATTTTTCTTGAAGGTCAAAATTGTTCCGATGCAAGAATTGACCCATTTGGTGGCCTAAAGTGTCTTTGGAGTAGTGAAGTAAATCTTCAATACCAATATCCCAGGCTTCATTTTTTTTGAAGGATTGGTAGGGAATCAAACTCCATTCGTATAGTTTTTCTAAGATAATTGCTCTCATTTGTTAAATTTAAAAGTACTTTGAAATACAAAGTAAATATTCAAAAAAAATGTATTTTGTCGATTATGTGCTTTGAACTAGTTTCAATCGAACCCTTTCCAACTAATAAGTACGCAAAAAAGGCACACCATAGTAATGCAGGTGCAAGAAACCAAAAGGCACCTTCAAAAATTATTATACAAGTAAACACTAATACTACAGCCAATTGAAGCGAATAAAGCAGAACGGGAATGTTAAATTTCTGAATGCTTAATTGAACATTTGTTTTGAAAGTACCTATGAACCCTGTTAACTGGAGGGCATACCATATAAAAAGAACTAGCAATATGGGTGGAATTGACATTAATGGAATGATAAGGGTGTCAGCCCATATTGGAAACTCACCACGAATCCCGTCCAAGAATAAATCTCCCACGAGTGCTATTGACGTAGAAAAAACAGCTGCCAAACCAACAAGAGCAATATAACTTTTCTTATGTGGTGTGAACGTTTTCCAACCTCGGTGAAAAAGAACCAACAAACTGACAGCTAATATTAAAAGGGTTATTCCATAATCTTCAAGTCGATATTTTGGAGTTAGGTATTCTTTTCTTAGAGTGTAAAAAGCTTCGGTATCACTTGAACCGTAGAGCAGTTCATATTTGTCAAAATAGTCCTGTTCACTGGTATAGGTTTCTAAACTAGCAGCGTAACACAATAGGCATAAACCAATCGCGGATAATAAAAATGCTATGTATTTTACTTTAAGTAATGGCATTATCTATAATAATTACTTCCCAATGAGTTTTTCTAGGGCGTCAATATGTTTTTTGAATTGCAGCTTGCCTAGCTTCGTTGCTGAATATCGTGTATTGGGCTTTCGTCCAATAAATTGTTTCTCTACTTTGATATATTCCTCTTTTTCTAGGGCTTTGGTATGACTAGCCAAGTTTCCGTCAGTGGCGCCTAAAAGTTCTTTCAACATATTGAAATCTGCATAGTCATTAACCATTAGTACAGACATGATACCTAGTCGTACGCGATGGTCGAATGCTTTGTTGATGTTGTCGATTAAACTCATGCTGTTTTGCTTCCTAACTTATTGACGATCATACTTAAAATACATCATTGCTCCATAAATGATATGGAAGACTCCAAAACCTAAGGCCCAAAAATACAATCCATAACCGATAAATTGCGTGCTGATTAATCCGATGATTACAAAACCCAATCCCATATAACGAACATCGCCCATAGTATATTTACTAGCATTAATACATGCTAATCCATAAAAAATGAGAGTCGATGGGGCCACTAGGCCAGGAATACCATATTGAATCAAAACCAAACAAAAAATGCCACCCGCTACTAGAGGTATAAGAAAGTTGATAACGAGGCGCTTGCTAGTAGTATCCCAAATCTTTTCTCCTCGCTTTTTTGATTTTCGCAAGGTCATTAGAAACCCGGTTACTGCTGCTAGCCCAATAACGGCCAAAGCAATGAGGGTCAGGTCAGTTACAACATCAGTTCCCCACAGAGAAGAAGATCGCCCCGACAGACCTTCATAATTAGATGGAGAAACCATCTTTAAACGCAAATAGGCTAGTGCTGCTCCAATTAAAGCATAGATGCCAGCGAGCACACCTGAAAGCCCGCTCAAGGATATGAACCGCGAAGAACGATTCATGATATTTTTGATTTCGGTAATGTCGTCTAGATACTTATTTGATTCCATATTAAAAGTACTTTGAAATTCAAAGTTAAATCAAATTTTTCAGTTTTTAAGAATTTGACATGAAAAAAGTTTAAGATTTACTATTCAACGGAAATAGTCCACGTAGTAACGGGGGACTCTTTCGGAGCGGTGAATGCCCCGATCGCTTTTAACTTTAAATCCATACTTTCCATTTCTTCCAAGGTTTTGATTCTCAAGGTATACTTTCCCAAAACGGAAATTTCTAATACAGGTGAATTACTATAAAAGCTATAATCCATGTTGTTTTCGAACAAGAAAGGACTACTAGAAACATTTTCAAGTTCAACCCCCAAAACCTGAGTTTTATCAATGTATTCAGCTGAATTCACTTTGATGCTAGCCGCCAACAAGGGCGTTAGAAATTCAGCCTTACCAATCAAAAGTGAGTTGTACACGGCAACGGTTCTCCCTGCGAACAAGATTTCTCGCATGCTTTCCAAGCTTTTTTCTTTGGCCAAGGGCCATCAGAATACAAGTGTGGTATTTTACCCTTTGAAAGTAAGAAAAATGGACATGCTTTTGGTTAAAAAATGATTATCATATTGCAAAATCACCTTATTCTTTTTGAACCTTAAAATTTAGTATTGCCTCATTGTGAAGAAATAAGGTAACGTAATCATTGTTTTTCAAATGTTTGCCAAGCCTAATTTTCGAAAAATAGCCATTGTCTTTTTTACGTTTGACCCTGGCCTTCCTAATGAACAAATCATTATTGGTCTTATAAAAGAGTTCAGACCTTTTAGGAAGTTGGTCAAAGGAAACCACGAATTGGTTGTTTTTTGAAACCAAGATGGTTCCTGGTGTATTAGCTGCCAATTTCACCTCATTTGTAAAATATTGAGGATAGAAAATAGGAGAGCCATAAAAAGCTTTTAGTCCAAGAGGTTTGTCTGAAAATTGCCATTCCTCATTACCAGGAAAATGGTCTGTGATAAAATTTTCAGGGCAAGTAAAGAAGTAGTAATCCGTAAATTTTCTAATAAATCGATTGCTTCTAGTATTCCAATATCCGGATGCTAAGGTAACATCCATTAGTCTCCATTTTCCTTCTAACAATACTGCGTTCCATACATGGTTTTTATATTGCGTTTCACCGTCCAAATCCTTAATGGCAGTTTTAAGAACCCCAGATATTATCTTGCTTTGTAGGCCAAACTGAACACATAGTTCATTTAACAACATGGAATACTCGATGCAAACACCTCTTTTGTTTTCGAAGGTTTGACGGATTTTTTCAAATTTAAGTTTTCTGATTTGTTGCTTTTTTACGTAGTCCGATAGATAAAGAAGACGCTTGTTACGTTCAAAAATATCATCCAAGGTCCGCTTATATTCTAAATTTAGGGCTATCCAGGTAAAGGCCGCCCTTATACGATTTACATCTGAACTGAAATCATTTTGTATTCGTATACCTAATTCCTCAACTGAATTAAACTGGGGATAGTTGGCCACCTTTTCATCGACCTCGAGAAAAGATTGACAAAAGATGGGTGTAACAAAAAGCAAAAGAATTGAAAACAGTAATTTAGACATAATTAAATCTTTCATATAAAGATATGAATCCGGCAGAAAACTATATTCTCAATCAGACCGAACCTTTTAGAAGTATTCTGCTGCATTTACAATTGGTCATAGAACATACTATTAAGGACTTGGATTTGAAATATAAGTACAAGATTCCTTTTTATTATATCAATGGAAAACCCTTTTGTTACATGAACCAAAGTAAAAATTATGTGGATTTAGGCTTTTGGAGTGCTTCGCATTTGACCAAACATGTGGAACTTATGGTAACCGAAAAACGGAAGGTGATGAAGTCCCTACGTTATAAATCTTTGCAAGAGATCGATGATGTGATTTTGATTGAAGTCCTGCAAGATGCCTATTCAGTTCGCGGGAAGAAGTTTTATAAATGAAATTTAATTGACAGTTTCAGTTTTACCAACAACCAACAACCAACAACCAACAACCAACAACCAACCAACGCCTACTCAATCCATCCTTTATCCTTGTAGATTTGAATATACTGGTCACTTAGAGAATCAGAATCTTTATACTTGGTACGCAATGTCTCTAATTTGATTTTTAGTTCTTTCACGGTCCCACCGAATTTTGGATCATCATATATATTATTGACCTCATTGGGGTCGGCGGTTAGATCGTATAATTCCCACTCGTCCACGTCGTAATAAAAATGGATAAGCTTATATTTTTTGGTCGCAATGCCGTAATGTCGTTTTACGGTATGCTCGGCTGGATATTCGTAATAATGATAGTACACCGCATCTCTATTCCATTTTTCTTTTTCACCTTTTAACAAAGAAACCAAACTTTCACCTTGCATATCGTCAGGTGCACTGATTCCTGCAGCTTCCAAAAAAGTTTGTGCAAAATCCAGATTCTGAACCAGTTCATCCTCCGTGGTATTAGGTGTAATCACATTTGGCCATTTGATTAAAAGGGGTGTTTTAAAAGATTCTTGATACATAAAACGTTTGTCGAACCAACCATGTTCGCCCAAGTAAAAACCTTGATCCGAGGTGTAGATAACGATTGTATTTTTGCTGAGGTCTTCCGTATCGAGATAATTTAAAAGTCTCCCCACATTTTCATCTACTGCGGCAATGGTTCCCAAATAATCTTGCAAGTATCGTTGGTATTTCCAAATGGTGAGTAAAGAGTCATTCATAGCACTGAAATTATTTTTGAACTTTTCTGCTATTGGATTATAAACTTCATCCCATGCCGATTTTTGTTCTTTATTCAACTTAGAAACCCCTCCAGCACCAATGCGATCATGAAGATTTAGTTCGTCAAGAATTTTTTTGGGTACTTTAAGGTCATACTGAAGTAACATATCTTTTCCGATTCCCATTTCCGCAGTTTTCGAAGCCTCACCCTTTGAACTGAAATCATCGAACAATGTTTCAGGTAGGGGGTATGTATTTTGGGTGAATGTTTTATAATGTCTTTTTGCAGGTAACCATGAACGGTGAGGGGCTTTATGCAGATACATGAGCAAAAAAGGTCTGGTAGTATCCCTACGTTTTTCCATCCAGTCTAGGGTCAAGTCGGTAATGATATCCGTTACATAACCTGTAATGGTCGTATCGCCCTTTTGGGTATGGAACACAGGATTGTAATAGTCTCCTTGGCCCGGTAGTATTTTGAATTCGTCGAATCCCTTCGGATTATTTCCGAAATGAAGTTTCCCGAACATTGCGGTTTGGTAACCTGCTTTTTGTAGTATTCTCGGAAAGGTAATATTGGTGGTGTCAAAAGGGGAAAGATTGTCTATTTTCCCATTGATATGAGAATGTTTTCCAGTAAGTATAACCGCTCTAGAAGGAGCACAAATTGAATTGGTGACCGAGGCGTTCGTAAAAAGCATGCCTTCTTTGGCGATACGGTCTATATTTGGGGTTTGAATCAGTTTGTCATTATACGCGCTAATCGCTTGGTACGAATGGTCGTCTGACATAATGAAGACGATATTAGGGCGTTTTTGCGAGTTTTTCTCTACCGATTTTTGCTCGCAGGAAATAATGAAAAGGAGCAAGAGGAATAAGCGCATTCCTGAAACAGATTTCATACACTAGAATGTATAGGTGAAGTTCTAAAGTACGAATATTATAAGGAGAATTATATTTTTTTGAATACTAC